>DATGSU010000001.1:0-5019 GCA_035302305.1 Wenzhouxiangella sp.
AGAGTACTTCGACGGCGACAAGCGCGCCATCGGCAACTCGGTGCAGGTGTTCTTCAAGGACGGCAGCAGCACCGACAAGATCACCATCGACTACCCGGTGGGTCACCGCCGTCGCCGTGACGAGGGCATCCCGCTGCTGGAGGAGAAAGTGGCACAGGCCGTGGCCGAGCATTACCCGGCGCGCCGGGCCGCTGAAATCATGCAGACCACAGAAGAGTTCGAGCCGCTCAAGGCCATGACCGTGCCGGACTTCACCACTCTGTGGGCCATGGATCACTGACAGCAGTCCGCTTCCTGACCTGAGAAAAGGCCTCCCTTGCGGAGGCCTTTTTTCGTTGGCGAAATGCGCCTCTGTTGGTCAGTCCGGCTTTTGTTGCAGGGCGCTGCGAATATCAGCGAGAGAATCGTTGATGGAAAAGATCACAATCAGGATTTCGCAGTAAATGCGCGTCAGGATTGGGCCGAGAACAATCCACAGCAGGCCGGAAAAAACCATGCCCCCGCCGCCGTACTTGCTGGCAATTCCCCCAAAAAGCATGACCAGCCCCACCAGCACCGACACCACCACGCCAATCCAGAACAGAATCTGTATGATGAGCGGCGTGATCATCTTTCTGAACTTCAAATAATCTTCCATGGTTATCTCCCTTGGTGAAACCGTGAAGTGACACAATAATCACTTCTTCAATTCCAGATTAGATCACAATGGACGTTAACATCAAATCTGCAGATTGCCTGTCATGAGAATACTGTTTTGCACCGGAAACGAGAAAATGGATGCCGAGGCCTGGCGCAGCGCCGTGGCCAGTGCCCTGCCTGAGGCCGAGGTTGAAATATGGGCACCGGGGGCCGCGCCGGCCGACTATGCGCTGGTATGGAATCCGCCGGCGCAGCTGTTTGAAGAGCAGACCGGCCTGAAAGCGGTGTTCAACCTGGGTGCCGGCGTGGATGCGCTGCTCAAAATGAACATCCCCGCCCACGTGCCCATCACCCGCATCGAGGATGCCGGCATGGGCGCGCTGATGTCAGAATATGTGGTGCAGGCCGTCATCCGGCACTATCGTTATCTGGACGACGACGAAAAATCCATGCGCGCCGGCGGCTGGGACCAGTTCAGGCACGAGCCGCGCGACAATTTTCCCGTCGGCGTCATGGGGCTGGGCACGCTGGGCCAGCAGGTGGCCCGCGCGCTGGCTTTTTTCGGCTTTCCGGTCAACGGCTGGAGCCGTTCGCCCAAGGATATTCAGGGCGTCAAAAGCTTTGCCGGCAATGAACGGTTCAATGGCTTTCTGGCCGTCAGCCGCGTGCTGGTCAATGTTTTGCCGCTGACCCCGCAGACCGAAAACATCATCAACAGGAACACCCTGTCCAGCCTGCTGCCCGACGCCTGTCTCATCAACGTCGGCCGCGGCGCGCACGTGGTGGAAGACGACCTGCTGGACTGCCTGGACAGCGGCCGGCTGGCGGCCGCCGTGCTGGACGTTTACCGCACCGAGCCCCTGCCGGCCGCTCATCCCTTCAGAAAACACCCGAAAATCACGCTGACCTCGCATTTGTCGGCTTTCACCACCAAGGAAGAAACCGTCCGGCAGCTGACCGAAAAAATCCGCGCCGCTGCCCGGGGTGAACATATTCCCGGCACAGTCGATCGCGGGCGGGGGTATTGACCTTCGTTTCCCGGTCGGCCAGGCTGTCAGCTGGAACAAAAAGGCATTTGCAGAGATGAAAAGGCCCACGACCATCTTTTTCATGCTGCTTGTTTCCCTGGCCAGCGCTTTTTTTGCTGCCCATGCGGTTGCGCTTAACGGCTTGGCTGAAAGCTCGGCCGAGTATTGCCGCACCGCCACCCGGCAGGCGCCGCAAGAGGTGCGGGAGCGCACAGGGGTGAGCCTGCGTGATCTTGAAGTTCTGGATGACGAGGAATACAGGAAAGCGGCGGGGCTGGAGCGCAGCGTTGTTTTGGGCGTGGCGGGGGACTGGGCCGACATTGAAAGCCACGTTCTGGAGCGGGGGCCGGCGTCTGCCAGCGCCACAAAAACCCTGGCGTCAGTTGTTTTTTCCGGTCGGCAAGCCTTGTTGAAAAGCTGATTGAACTGGGCGTGTCACCTGATGCCGGAGCGGCTGAAGAAATACCGCTTACGCATGCCGCCATGTGTGGCTACAACGACATCGCCAAAATTCTTTTGCGGTCAGGCGCCAACCCCAACGCGACAACCGCTCAGGGACAGGACGCCATGCTTCAGGCCGTGATTCAGGACAATCAGGCGCTGGGACGGCTGCTGATGGATCACGGCTACGATCCCTGTGTCATGGTGCTGGACGACGGTCGTGATCTCAACGACATGATTGACCACATGGACGAAAACAATGATGACCACCCGGCCTTCTGGCAGGGCTTCAAATGCCGGGAAGGCGGCCTGGCCCGGTTGGTTCAATAATGCCTGAGTGACAGGCGGACATGAAAACGGGCGCGGTGGCCTTTGGCTGCCGCGCCCGTTTTTTATGGAGTTGTGCCGGCTCAGTCGCCGCTGCGGTGGTAGTCGTGCAGGCGCTCGACTTCGTTGCGGGCGCCGAGGATGACCGGCACGCGCTGGTGCAGCTCGTCAGGCATGACATCGAGCATGCGTTCGTGGCCGGTGCCGGCCGCACCGCCGGCCTGTTCGACAATCATGGCCATGGGGTTGGCTTCGTACATCAGACGCAGCTTGCCGGCCTTGCCCTCGGCCTGCAGGCGGCGGTCGCAGGGATACATGAAGACGCCGCCGCGGGTAAGGATGCGGTGCACTTCGGCCACCATGGAGGCCACCCAGCGCATGTTGAAGTCTTTTTCGCGCGGGCCGTCCTCACCGGCCAGGCATTCGTCGATGTAGCGCCTGACGGGGGCATCCCAGTGGCGGCCGTAGGACATGTTGATGGCGAATTCGCGGGTGTCTGCGGGAATCTGCACGTTTTCGCGGGTCAGCAGAAATTCGCCGAATTCCCTGTCCAGGGTAAACACGCTGGTGCCGGCGCCGGTGGTGATGACCATCATGGTTGACGGGCCGTAAAGACAGTAGCCGGCCGCCACCTGTTCACTGCCGGGGCGCAGAAAATCGCTTTCCTGCGGCTGCGCCCTGCCGCCGTCCGGCGCGCGCAGAACGGAGAATATGGTGCCTATGGACACGTTGACGTCTATGTTGGACGAGCCGTCCAGCGGGTCGCACAGCAGCAGATAGCGGCCGCGCCTGCTGCCGTCGGGAATGTGATGAATGCCGGCCATTTCTTCCGAGGCCAGCGCGGCGATGTGGCCGTTGTGCTCAACGGCGTCAATCATGACATCGTTGGAAATGACATCCAGTTTTTTTTGCTGCTCGCCCTGGACGTTGTCGCTGTCGGCGCTGCCGAGCACGTTGATGAGTGCGCCCTTGTCGACCAGGGCAGCGATCTTTTTGCAGGCGACTGAAATATCGTTGATCAGGCCGACAAAATCGCCGGTTTCCGGTTCGCCCTGCGGGCGGTTGTGAATGATCCAGTGGGTCAGGGTGGTGCCGATTTTCATGATGTTTGCGGTCGGGTTACAAAGTGAAAGACATCAGGCCATTGTAGCCGCTTGAAAATATTTCGGCCAAATTCAGGCGGGTATTTGTCCTGTATACGCTGGTTGGGTTGCAGCAGGCGGATATAGCGCCTAGTCTGGAAGCAGGTCTGGCAGCAGTTTCATGTTCGGACAATCAACCATCTGCCGGCGTTACGCGCACAAATTACGGAGGCTGAATGTCGAAAAGCTGGAACAAGGCAGTCGATACGGCCGTTGCGGCGCGACGGGCCCTGCACCGCAGGCCGGAGCTGACCTGGGCCGAGCATGAAACCGCGGCCACCATACGCGGCTGGCTGGACGCGCTGGATATTCCCTGGCGCGTCTGCGCCAGCACCGGCACTTTGGGGCAGCTGGCGGCCGATGCGCCGGGCAGGCATATTGCCCTGCGCGCCGATATTGACGCCCTGCCCATAGTGGAAGACAGCGGCGTGGCGTGGTCGTCTGAAACGCCAGGCTGCATGCACGCCTGCGGCCACGATGGTCATACGGCCACGCTGTATGCCGCGGCCATGTGGCTTAAGCGACACGAGAGCCGGCTGCCCGGTCCGGTGACGCTGCTGTTTCAGCCGGCCGAAGAAGGCGGGCACGGCGCTGAAGCCATGATTGCCGACGGCGCTCTTGAAGGCATTGACTGCATTTTTGGCTGGCACAACTGGCCGGCCATTCCCTTTGGGCACGCGGTGTGCCCCGATGATGCGGTGATGGCCGGCAACGGCACGTTTGAAATTGTTGTGCGCGGTCGCGGCGGCCACGCCAGCCAGCCGGAGCTGTGCCGCGATCCGGTGCTGGCGGCGTCCGCCATTGTGGTGGCGCTGCAGCAGGCGGTCAGCCGGCGCATTGCGCCGCAGGCGCCGGCGGTCATCAGCGTCACGCGCTTTAAGGCCGAGGCCGCGGATACGGTCATTCCCGATATTGCCACGCTGGGCGGCAGCTTTCGGCTGGGCCGGCCCGAGCTGCGCGAGCAGATCAATGGGTTGATTGAAGGCATTGCCGCCAGCACGGCCGCCGCATACGGTGTCGAGGCCCATGTGAATATTGAGCGGCGCTACGACGCCACCGTCAACCACGCTGCGCAGGCCGGCGAGTATCGCCATGCCCTTAAAACCGAGCTGGGCCAGGGCTGGCAGGATGAAAGCCTGGCCCTTCCCATCATGGCGTCGGAAGACTTCAGCTATTACCTGCAAGAGATTCCGGGCGCGTTTGCGCTTGTCGGCGCCGACGACGGCAGGGGGCACCATCATCCCTGCCACAGCGCCCACTACGATTTCAACGACCGGCTGATCGACAGTGTCGGCCGGACCTACGCCCGCCTGGCCGGCGTACCGGTTGAATCCTGACGGATTGTCCCGGTACGCCGCGGCGGGTTCAACAACCTGTCACGGAGGTGCCACATGCAAATCTTCAAGCAATGGGAATCGGACATTCGCGGCTATTGTCGTCTG
>DATGSU010000002.1:0-2046 GCA_035302305.1 Wenzhouxiangella sp.
CACAAGTCCGGCAAACAACATGACTGAAACTGCAAATTTGCGCATGATCAAACACTCTGGTGAATTTTATTTCCGGCGCAGTCTCCGACTGCACACGCCTCGATTTGTTCAGCCCTCATCTTCATTTGGCAAAGGCGCATCATGACCGACGGCAGCAGGACAGCGCGCATATTGTACGCCGGCCGCTATCTGGAATTTGCCGAGCGCGGCGGCTGGGAAATGGTGCTGCGACGCCACCCGGTGGTGGCACTGATGGCCTGGACACCCGACGATGAAATGCTGCTGGTGGAACAGTACAGGATTCCGGTTGGCAAGCGCACCATTGAGCTGCCGGCCGGCCTGGTCGGCGACAGCGCAGGCCATTCGCAGGAATCGCTTCTGGACGCGGCGGCGCGCGAGCTTGAAGAGGAAACCGGCTGGCGCGCCGGGCGGCTGGAGTTCGTCATGGCGTGCCCAAGCTCGGCGGGACTCAGTGACGAAACCATCACCTTTGTTGCCGCGCATGATCTGGTCAAAACCGGCCCGGGCGGCGGAGACGACAGCGAAGACATTCGCGTGCATGCCATTTCAAGCGACACCATTGATGACTGGCTGGCCAGCCGGCACGAGGCCGGGCTGGGCATTGATTCGAAAATTTACACGGCTCTTTATCTGCGCAGCCGATGGCGCTGAACGACGCACAAAGGGCCGGTGTTAGACTTTGATGCGAGCCACCAAAAAGATGTCTGACCATGTTGCGAATTGTTCTGCTTGCAATCGTTTTTGCTGCCACGGGCCATGCCGTGGCTGAGCGGCCTGTGGCCATTGCCATCCACGGCGGCGCCGGCACCATTTTGCCCGAGCACATGAGCGCCGAAAAGGAAGCGGTGATACGCGCCGCGCTTGAACAGGCCGTGCGCGCCGGCCACGAGGTGTTGACCAGTGACGGCACCGCGCTGGACGCCACCATAGCCGCCATCCGCATTCTGGAAGACAGCCCGGAATTCAACGCCGGGCGCGGTGCGGTGCTGACCAACACCGGCACGGTGGAAATGGACGCGTCCATCATGGACGGCAAAACCCTGCAGGCCGGCGCGGTGGCTTCCGTCAAGGGCATACGCCACCCTATCGATGCCGCCCGCCGGGTCATGGACCACTCGCCCCACGTCATGCTGATTGGTGACGGCGCCATGGACTTCGCCCGCCGGCAGGGGCTGGAATTCAAGGATGAGGACTGGTTCATTACCGAGTCCCGCCGCCAGCAGCTGCAGGCCATACAGGCCGATGAAACGGCCGCCACCCAGCTGTCGGAAAGCTGGTTTTCAACCGTGGGCGCCGTGGCCCTGGACAAGCACGGCAATCTGGCCGCAGCCACGTCCACCGGCGGCATGGCCAACAAGCGCTGGGGACGGGTGGGCGATTCACCCATCATCGGCGCGGGCACCTATGCCGACAATGACAGCTGCGCTGTTTCAGCCACCGGTCACGGCGAGTATTTCATTCGTCATGTGGCCGCCTACAGCATCTGCAGCCTGGTCAGGATCAAGGGCCTGTCGCTGGCCGAGGCCGCCGACGAGGTGGTCAACAACACGCTCAAAAACGCCGGCGGAGACGGCGGGGTCATTGCCCTGGATCCCGAAGGCAATATCAGCATGCCGTTCAACACCCCCGGCATGTACCGAGCCGCCGTTCACCCTGACGGCAGCGTGCAAATCGGGCTTTATCGCGGGGATGACTGACCGTGTATCCGGGTGGTCGGGAACTGGTCTTTGCCTGCCCGTACTGCGGCGAGACCAATGAGTTTTTTGCCGACGCACAGGAATACGGGCAGGTCATTGTTGTTGACTGCCACGTGTGCTGCCAGCCGATTGAAATCGGCCTGCCCGCTGATCCCGACCAGCCGCCGGAAGTAAAGACCCAGGACGGCTAGGGCATAAAAGGCCGGGTACAAAAAAGCCGCCCCGGCGCAGTGCACCGGAGCGGCTGCATTGCCGGTACAAAAATCAGTAGCGGTAGTGCTCGGGCTTGTACGGCCCTTCCACCGCCACGCCTATGTAATCGGCCTGT
>DATGSU010000003.1:0-2629 GCA_035302305.1 Wenzhouxiangella sp.
TCAGCTCTTGAGCTGCGAGGCGACGTAGTCCCAGTTGACCAGCTCGAAGAAGGAGTCGACGTACTTGGGACGCGCGTTGCGGTAGTCGATGTAGTAGGCGTGCTCCCACACGTCGCAGACCAGTAGCGGGGTCAGGCCTTCGGTCAGCGGGTTTTCGGCGTTGGATGTCGACACCACTTCCAGCTTGCCATCGTCTTTCTGGACCAGCCAGCCCCAGCCCGAGCCGAACTGGCTGATGCAGGCCTTGCTGAATGTATCGACAAAGCGGTTGAAGTCGCCGAAGTCGCGCTGGATAAGCTCGCCCAGCTTGCCTTCCGGCTCGCCGCCACCATTGGGCGACATGCAGTTCCAGTACATGGTGTGGTTCCACACCTGGCCGGCCTGGTTGAAGAGGGTGCCGGATGATTTGCGGATGACGTCTTCAAGGCTCATGTTGGCGTAGTCGGTGCCTTCCACCAGCTTGTTGAGCGTGGTGACATAGGCCTGATGATGCTTGCCGTGATGATATTCCAGCGTTTCGGCCGAAATGTTCGGCGCCAGCGCGTCAAGGGAGTAGGGAAGATCGGGTAGCTCAAAAGCCATGATGTTTTACCTCCACAAATGAACGGGTGTCAGACCTGCCATGATAACGCTTGAATCTGCCCTGTGGGTGGTTGCAGCTCGCGAATGGTTCACTCACATGATTCATACACGGCCTTTTTCCAGTCTTTCGAGCTGTCGCCAGCGATTGACAATGGTGCAGAACAGCTCGGCGGTGCGCTCTGTGTCATAGGCGGCGGAATGGGCGCGGTCCTTGTCCCAGTCCAGTCCGGCGGCCTTGGCGGCGCGTTCCAGAACGGTCTGCCCGTAGGCCAGTCCGCCCATGGTGGCGGTGTCAAAGCAGCTGAACGGGTGGAAAGGATTGCGCTTGTAGCCGGTGCGTGCCGCCGCAGCGTTTAGAAAGCCGAGGTCGAAGTGGGCATTGTGGCCCACCAGAACAGCGCGTTTGCAGCCGGTTTTGCGCAGCCGCTGGCGGATGGGCAGCAGCAGCGTTTTGAGCGCTTCACTTTCGTCAACGGCGGGGCGCAGCGGGTGCCATGGGTCAATGCCGTTGAATTCCAGCGCAGCCTCTTCGATGTTGGCGCCGTCGAAGGGTTTGATATGCTGCACCATAACTTCACCGGCCGTCAGCCAGCCACTGTCGTCCATGTCGATAATGCTGACGGCAAGCTCCAGCAGGGCGTCGGTTTGTGCGTTGAAGCCCCCGGTTTCAACATCGACAACAACGGGTAAAAAACCGCGAAAGCGGCTGGCAATGGGGTAGGAAGCTGAACTCATGAAATTTTCGCCGGAAAAAACGACCAGCATAAGACAGTCGGGCAGGTTTGACCACTGCGGATGGCTCAAAGGCCCGCTGTGGCTGTTGGTCACGGGTCTGCTTTTCATCCCGCTGGCGGCACCGGCTCAGGTGTTCTGGTCGGTGACCGATGACAGCGGCCGGCAGAACTGGATTTTGGGCACCCTGCACAGCGACGACCCGCGCCTGCTCGACTGGCCGCAGCCGCTTGTCGACGCGCTGCAAAAGGCCGATGGGCTGGCGCTGGAACTCAAGCCCGACGAGGCCATGGCCGAGCGCTTGAAACAGGCCATGACCTGTCGGGAGCAGTCGCTGGCGAACAGGCTGCCCGCGCCGCTGCTCGAACGCCTGCTGACCGTACTGGAAAATGACTATCGGCACGACAGGGACAGCGCTGACCAGCTGTGTCTGTGGGCGGCGGCCCTGACGCTGGCCGCCCCACCGCCGGCCAGCGGCATGTATATGGACATGATGCTGGCCTGGCGAGGGCAGGGCGCCGGTTTGGAGCTGCGGGCGCTGGAAACCGTCGATGAGCAGATCGAGTTTCTTTCCGGCCTGCCTGATGCTGATCAGGTCGTCCTGATAGAAAAGGCGCTGGATGAACGCGACAGCCATGACGCGCTTTTCAACGAGCTGGTCGAGATCTACCTTGAGGGCGATCTTGAGCAGCTGGCACTGTTGTCAAACCGGCAGCTTGAGAAGCTGCCGGCTCACATTGCAAATTACTTTAACGAGCAGGGCCTTGAAGAGCGCAACCGGCGCATGCTCGAACGCGCCCGGCCGTGGCTGGAGCAGGGCGGGCTCATCATCGCGGTGGGCGCCCTGCACCTGCCCGGCAAAGACGGCCTGCTGGCGCTGCTGGCCAATGAAGGCTGGCAGCTGCAGGGTATTTACTGAAGTCAATTATTGAAGTCGGTCGAGGCCCCGGTTCAGCCGCCGGCGTCAGCCGGACGCGTGGCTTCAAAATATTTCTTGCGCTCGCCCCAGCGGCACAGGTCGTAGACCGGGCACTGGCCGCACAGCGGGTTGCGGGCGCGGCAGGTATAGCGGCCGTGCAGAATCAGCCAGTGGTGGGCGTCCTTCAGGTATTTTTCGGGCACGCGCCGCAGCAGTGATTTTTCAACCGCCAGCGTGGTTTTTCCGCGCGCCAGTCCGGTGCGGTTGGACACCCTGAAGATATGCGTATCGACCGCCATGGTCGGCTGCCCGAACGCGGTGTTGAGCACCACATTGGCGGTCTTGCGGCCCACGCCGGCCAGCGCCTCAAGCTCGGCGCGGGTGTCGGGCACCTGT
>DATGSU010000004.1:0-21522 GCA_035302305.1 Wenzhouxiangella sp.
TTTGATGTGTGGCGCTCGGTGGCCGCCGGCTATGCGTCTGCCTACCTGCGGCGCGGCGTGGGCAACATGGCCTGCGGATACAGCTACCAGACGGTCAACATGCAGGGCCTGCCGGCACCCGTTGATGAAGGCCAGCGCCAGGCCTGGTGGGCCGATGCTTCCGGCATACCGCCCGGCAATGGTGTGGGGCTTGTTGGCGGCACGGACGCATCGGACGACCCGACATTCCCCGGCCTGCTGTGCCTGCGCCGGCTGTGGACCGAAGATGGTGACGACGCCCGGCAGCTGCGCGCAGCCGTCGAGGAGCTGGCAGCCAGTCTGCCGCGGCGGTCGTTGCCGGTCTGGGTGGTTCACGGCGCCGACGACGCCCTGATTCCGTCCGCATTTACCTCCAGACCCTATGTGGAGCTGCTGAAAGACAACGGGCGCGCCCCCCGCTACTGGAACATTCCGCTGGCGCAGCATTTTGACGCCTTTCTGGGACTGCCGGGGTTCGGCGAGCAGCACGTGCCGCTGCTGCCCTATGCCTACTACGCCCTGGAGGCCGTACTCGAGCATCTGACAAACGGCACCCCCCTGCCCCACCCGGATACCCCGCAGCCACAGGCGCGGGGGAAACACGATCTGTCCGCCAGGCAGCTTGACCTGCCCGGCTGAGCCGGCGGCCCGGCCTACTGGATCAGATCGACCTGATCAACAGCGGTCTGGCTCAGCAGCCCGAAATGCCCCAAAGCATAGCTCAGGCTGCCATCCTCGCCGTCTATTGACGAGGTATGCACACCGCCGACGGTGCACAGCCCGCCAGTGCAGTTGATCTGATCAATCCACGACTTCATGGAATACATGCGCGCTGCAAAATGCCGGCCTTTCAGGCTGTTGACCAGCGGGCTGTTGACCGAAAGCCCCCAGGCACCACAGGTGCTGGTCATGACGTTGAACGGATAGCTGCCGCACGACCACAGACCCCGAAAGGCCCCGGCAATACCAACAAACGTATCCACTTGCGCAGACGCCCCCAGCACCATGATTTGACGGGCGGCCAGCGTGGCGCCCATCGAATGCCCGATCACATCGATCCTGCCGGTGCAGGATGCTTCCACAGCGTCGGCAATCGCCTCGGCGACAGGTATCTCCTCCGAGCCATGATGGTCATTGCAGGCAGCGCACAGCTTGCTGCCCCAATCCGGTGCAAAAACCTGCCCGGCCGGATAACCGCGGGCCAGCAGCTCAATGCGCGTATTGTCAAAGTCGGATGGCGAGCCGGTGTTGCCGTGCACCAGCACCACGCTGTTGTGGCAGGCGGCAAACAGCCCCGGCGCCATCAGACAAAACAGGGCGGCAACGCCCAGCTTGAAGAGTCTTGTATCCATCATGTTTCCCTCCACGATTGAAACGGTTCAGATCAGGCCGGTGCTGTAGTAGAGACCGATGACCAGAAATGCAGCCAGCGTCTTGATGATGGTGACCGCAAAAATATCCTTGTAGGCCTGGCGGTGGGTCAGGCCGGTGACCATCAGCAGGGTAATGACCGCCCCGTTGTGCGGCAGGGTGTCCATGCCGCCGGAGGCCATGGAAGCCACCCGGTGAAAGACCTCCAGCGGAATGCCGGCGGCCTGGGCCGATGCCACAAAATGATCCGACATGGCTGCCAGGGCAATGCCCAGCCCGCCCGAAGCCGACCCGGTAATGCCGGCCAGCGAAGTGACGGTGACCGCTTCCTGCACCAGCGGATTGGGGATGGAATGCAGCGCATCGGCCACCATGCGAAATCCGGGCAGCGCGGCAATCACGGCCCCAAAGCCATACTCCGATGCCGTGTTCATGCCGGCCAAAAGAGCGCCGCTCACCGCCGCCTGGCTGCCTTTGGCAAAACGCTCACTGACCGGCTTCCAGGCAAAAACCAGCACGCACAGAATGCCCGTCAAAAGCGCCCCCTCCACAGCCCAGATCGCACCGATTTGAGAAACCTGCTGCACCACGGGCTCGGGATCACCAATCACGGACGGAGTGAATGCCACCTGCTCGCCATACCAGCGCGGTACAAGGTTGGTAAACACGGCATTGGCCACCCCAACCAGCACCAGCGGCAAAATGGCGATCAGCGGATGCGCCAGGCGGTCTCCGGCAAAACTTTCAGGTTCGTTCACCAGCTCCACACCGCTGCTGTAACCCTCGCCCCTGCCCAGGGCACTGCGTCGACGCCACTCCAGCCAGCCAACCCCGACAACAAGAATGAACATGCCGCCCAGCGTTCCCAGCCAGGGCGCCGCCCACGAATTGGTGCCGAAAAAAGCGGTGGGAATGATGTTCTGTATCTGTGGAGTTCCCGGAATGGCATCCATGGTAAAGGTGAATGCCCCCAGGGCAATGGTGCCCGGAATCAGACGCTTGGGAATGTCGGACTGCCTGAACAGCTCGGCAGCAAATGGATAAACGGCAAACACCACCACAAACAGGGACACCCCGCCATAGGTCAGGATGGCACACACCAGAACGATGGCCAGAATGGCGCGCCCGCGCCCGACCACATTGATGGTGGCGGCCACTATGGACCTGGAAAACCCCGACACCTCAATCAGCTTTCCAAACAGCGCCCCCAGCAGAAACACCGGAAAGTACAGCTTGAGAAAACCCACCATCTTGTCCATGAACAGCCCGGTGAACATGGGCGCCACCAGCGCGGGGTCGGTAAGCAGCACGGCACCAAGGGCGGCCACCGGGGCCATGAGAATGACGCTGTGACCACGGTAGGCTGCCAGCATGAGAAAACTCAGCGCAGCCAGAACAATCAGCAAGGACATGGGCTCTCCTGTCAACTTTGCACCACTGGAATGGCCGGCAGATTGCCGACAGTCCGTTCGGCAACGAGTATGTGCAGGGCAGCGGCAGCCAGGGTACTGGACCAAGGTACAAGTGCCACAACAGGGGGCTTTGCCTAGAATCTGGCCAGACTTGGCGGGCATGCAGCCTTGCCTGCCTCAAAAAAGCCTTGACTGTTGAGGGTTCCTTCGATGAAACGCCAGATTCTTGTACTTGCCATATCGTCTGCCCTGTTCATGCCGCATGCGGCCGTGGCGCAGGCCGGCTCCAGCAGTTCCGAAGAAGACCGGAACGAAACGGCCGAGCTGTCAGACATCCAGGTCACCGCCCGACGGCGCACGGAAAGCATTGACGAGGTGCCGGTGGCCGTCAGTGCATTCAGCGCCTCAGATCTCGATGATTTGCAGGCCAGCAAGATTGACGGCCTGCAGGGCGCGGTGCCCAACCTGAACATTGTCCAGGGCCGCGGGTCGTCTTCCAACGTCAACATCTTCATTCGCGGCATCGGCCAGCCCGATGCGCTGCAGACTTTCGATCCCGGCGTCGGGTTTTATGTTGACGATGTCTATTATTCGCGCATCAATGGCGCCCTGCTGGGGCTGTTTGATATTGACCACATCGAGGTGCTGCGCGGCCCGCAGGGCACCCTCTACGGCAAAAACTCGACGGGTGGTGCGGTCAAGGTCATCACCAAAAACCCGGAAGACATGACCGGCGGCAGCGTCGAGCTGACCATGGGCGACTACGGACGAATCGATACCAATGCCTATCTGGGCGGCGATCTGGGTTCGGTCATGTCGGGCTCCATCGCCATCGGCAGCTTCAAGAACGACGGATTCGTCAAGGACCCGGATACCGGCCGTCGCTTCAACGATGACGACACCAAGGCGGCACGCGCCAAGCTGGTCTACTACCCAACCGATCGCTTTACCGCCACTTTGGCGTTTGACTACACCCACCAGGACACCGACCTGACCATGGGTCGGCCCACGGCACCTCTTGTCAGCACCGATCTGGCCACGGGTGAACTTGGCATTCACCTGCTGCCTGAAACAGACAAGTGGGACTACACCGCGCGCACTTCATTCGGCCCGGACCAGGGTCAAAAGCTGATCCACAAGGGCGCCAGTCTTCATATGGACTGGGATGTGGATGATCAGTGGCAGTTTAAAAGCATCAGCGCCTGGCGCAAGCTCGATACCGATGCGTTCATAGACATTGACGCCAGCGAATTCGAGCTGGGCGATGTGCTGGTCTCGCTCGATCAGAAGCAGTTCAGCCAGGAACTCCAGTTTCAGTTCGACAACAGCGACGACCTCGAAGCCGTATTCGGGCTGTACTATCTCAACGAAAAGGTGCCCTCCTACCAGGAGGCCTACGCCGATGATTTCCTGACGTTCATGGACATTCCCATTGATTTCCTGCGCACCATTGAAGATGACCTGGACACCACAAGCTACGCAGCTTTCGGTCACTTCAACTGGAGCTTTGGCAACGACTGGAGCCTGGCCGGCGGCCTGCGCTACACCCATGAGGAAAAGGACTATTTCCGCACCACCTCGGCCTGGTTTGGTGCGCCGCTGGACGCTGCCAGCGAAGACCCGCAGGCGGTCATTCCAAAAACCGGCAAGTCATGGAGTGCCCTGACGCCGTCACTGAGCCTGCAAAAGCAGTTCACGCCGCAAACCATGGGCTATGTGTCGGCCAACCGCGGCTTCAAGTCGGGCGGCTTCAACGGCCGCGCCAACTCACCCGAGGAAGCCGACAACCCCATATTCGATCCGGAGTTTGTGTGGACCTACGAAATGGGCGTCAAGACCCGTTCGGCCGACGGTCGAGCGCGCGCCGGCTTCAACGTTTTTCACAGCACCTACAAGGACTTCCAGGCGCGCGTATCCTCAATCACCAACCCCGATGCGCCCATTCCGGAATTCAGCTTTCCGGTGCTCAACGCCGCCAAGCTGACCATGGACGGCGCCGAATTTGAAGGCTCGCTGTTTGTGGGCCAGGGCACCCGGCTGCAAACACAAATCGGCTATCTGAATGCCAAGTACGATCGCTTTGATGACCCGCGCACCGCGCTCGATCCATCCCTGGCCGGACTGCATGACCATGTTGCCTTCTCGCCCAGGTGGACCGCCCGGCTGGCCGCCACCCAGACATTCACCCTGCCCAACAGCTCGGCGCTGACCCTGGGCGGCGATGTCAGCTGGCGCGACGACACCTGGCTGAGCGTCGATAACCGCCCCGGGCTGATGCAAAAGGACTACACGCTGGTTGGCCTGTTTGGCATGTACGACTCGGCCGACGGCAGCTGGCAGCTGCGCGCCGGGGTGCGCAATCTGACCGACGAGGTCTACAAAACCGATGCCCAGGAGTTTTCAAGCGTCGGCAACATCCAGACCGCGTTTTACGGCTGGCCGCGCAACTACTACGTCAGCGCCCGCTACAACTTTTTCTGATTTTGCCCGGACTTCTCCACCGGCACCGAGACGGCCCGCACTGCGGGCCGTTTCACTTTCAACGGCCGGGTTTTAGCAATTTTTAGCAATGCGGCCGGCTCACCCGGAAAAGCCTGAAAACCTTTCGGGCCCCGTCATGTATTCTGAACGCAGCTCCCGTGAACAAGCGGCCATGAAGCATCAATCAAGCGCGGATTTCATATTGGCATGCTCAGCCTGACAATGGTCATTGGCGCCGGCCTGCTGTGGCTGGGTCTTCTCTTTGGCGTGGCCCTCTACGGCGAACGCCACCCCGGCGTTCTAAAACGGCGCTGGGCGCTGGTCTACGCCCTGTCGCTGGCCATTCACTGCACATCATGGACTTTCTACGGCACGGTCAGCCAGGCCAGCAGTTCAGGCTGGTGGCTGCCGCCAACCTTTGTCGGAGCCATCGGGCTTTATATTCTGGGCGGCGGGCTCATGCAGCGCCTGGTTCAGCTGACACGCAAGCACAACGCCTCGTCGCTGGCCGATCTTATCGGCGCCCGGCTGGGACGCCACAGCGGGCTGGCCGCGCTGGTCACGGCGGTCATGCTCATGGCCATCATTCCCTATATTGCGCTGCAGCTCAAGGCGGTCACCATGAGCTTCAGCGTGGTCGTGCATGGCGGCACCGACAGCCCGCGGCCCTGGCAGGACAGCGCGCTGTATGTGGCCTTGGCCATGGCGGTTTTCGCCATGATGTTCGGCACCCGCCGGGCGTCAACCATGCTGCACAATCGCGGGCTGATCCTGGCCATTGCGTTTGAGTCGGCCTTCAAGCTGGTCGCCATGCTGATCATTGCCGCTCTGGTGCTGCCGGCCTGGCTTCATATTGATCTGCCCGCCGCCGGCAATGTCGCTGCCGACACCAGCGGCTTTCCCACGCTGATTCTGCTGGGGGCGCTGGCCATGTTTGCCATGCCGCACCAGTTTCATGTTGCGGTCACCGAATGCCGCGATGCCAACCAGGTACGCACCGGACGCTGGCTGTTCCCGCTCTATCTCATCCTCATTGCGCTGCCCATACTGCCGCTGGCGCGCCTTGGCGACGCCCTGCTTGGTCCGCAAGGCGTTTCGCCCGATTTGTACGTTCTGGCCCTGCCCATGCTTGAAGGCCATGGTGTTGGAACCCTGCTGGCCTTTCTGGGCGGACTGAGCGCCGCCACCGGCATGGTGGTGGTCGCCACCCTGGCGCTGAGCCTGATGGTGGCCAACCACTTTGTCGCCCCGCTGCATGTTCTGTCCGGCTGGGGGCGGGGTGAACAGGGCGACCTGCGCGGCGCGGTGCTGACCCAGCGGCGCGTTGCCATTCTGATCATAGTGCTGCTGGCCTGGGCCTACAGCCGCCTGCTGACCGGCAGCAACACGCTGGCAGATATCGGCGCCACGTCATTCTCGGCGCTGGCGGGGCTGGCGCCGGCCACGCTGGCGGCTGCCTACCGCCCACGCCTGGGCGCACGCGCCGTCAGCGCCGGCATTGTTGCCGGCACGCTGGCCTGGCTTTATGTGCTTTTGCCATCAATTTTCAACCAGCCACCCGCATGGATGATCGATGGCCCGCGCGGCTGGCACTGGCTGGCGCCTGCGCAGCTTCTGGGTCTGGGCCAGTGGAGCAGCATGGCCCGGGCAGTGACGCTCAATCTGGCGGTCAACGCGGCCACCGTGCTGCTGGTGACTCAAAGCCGTTGGGGGCGGCCCAGGCTGGGCGTCTCCAAAAACGGCGTTGGCAGCCACCAGCTTCGCGCTCTGGCGGCGCGCTTTCTGCCGCCCGAACGCGTCAATGAGCTCTTTGCATCGCCACAGCAGGGCCGCGCCGACAAAAAGCTGCTTGCGGCTGTAGAACACGAGCTGGCCGGCGTCATTGGCGCATCATCGGCCCACCTGCTGCTGGAAGTTGTTCATCAGCGCCGGCAGGCCGATCTGGATGAAGTGGCCACCATTGTGGATGAGGCAGCCCAGGACCTGCGATTCAACCAGCAGGTGCTGCAGGCTGCGCTGGAAAACATGAGCCAGGGCATCTGCGTTGTCGACGGCCAGCTGCGCGTAGTTGCCTGGAACAGCCCCTATGCCGAGCTTTTCAACTACCCCTCCGGACTGCTGCGCATCGGCTGTCCCATTGCCGACCTCATGCACCACAACATCCGCCTCGGACTGATCGGCAAGGTAAACGCGGACGCGGCCGTACAGCGCCGGCTTGAGCATATGCGCCGCGGCACCCGGCATCAGTCCGAACGCATGCTGCACGGCGCCGTCATAGAAATCCGCGGCAACCCCATGCCCGGCGGCGGCTATGTCGCCACTTTTACCGATGTCACCCGCTTTCGCCAAACCGAGGCGGCCTTGAAGCGCATCAACGAAACGCTTGAGCAGCGCGTTGAAGCACGCACCCATGAACTCGCCCTGGCAACACGGGCCGCAGAACAGGCCAACGAAGCCAAGGGTTATTTCCTGGCCGCCGTCAGCCACGACCTGCTGCAGCCGCTGCACGCCGCCCAGCTGTTTTCACAAACCCTGCAGGAATCCCTTAAGGCACAGAAGAAAACCCAGGTTGCCGAACATTTGATCAACGCGCTTGATGTCACCGAAACCCTGCTTGTCAGCCTGCTTGACATTGCCTCTCTTGAAAGCGGGGAAATTGAACATCGCCCTAGAACCTTTGCCCTGAATGAAATTCTGGAGCCGCTTGAGGTCGAGTTTTCAGCGCTGGCAAAAGCACAGGGCGTGGCGCTGAAATTTGCCCCCACTTGCGCCTGGACCCGCTCCGACCCGCAGCTTTTGCGCCGCATCCTGCAAAATTTCCTGGCCAACGCGCTGCGCCATGCCGGCGGTGGCCGCGTTCTTCTGGCGGTTCGCAACAGCGGCCCCAACCTGCGCATTGAAGTGCGCGACAGCGGCCCGGGCATCAGCGCTGCCGAGCAAAAGATGATTTTTCAGCAGTTCCGTCGCGGAAAACAGGCCTCCGGCCAGGGGTTGGGGCTGGGGCTGGCCATTGCCGAGCGCATGGCCCAACTGCTCGACCACCCGCTGGGACTGCGCTCCCAACCCGGCAGAGGCAGCGTGTTTTTCGTGCTTGTGCCCTCTGTCAAACCTGAACAAGTCATCTCTCGCTCCAAGGCAGCCGGCAGCCGGGAACAGCCGCTGGCGCCCGGACGGGTGCTTGTAATCGACAATGATCATGACGCTCGCCAGGCGCTGACCGGGCTGCTCGAATCATGGGGCTGGCAGGTTCATGCACGCGCCGGAATGGTTGAAATGAAAGAGCTGCCGTGGCCTCCCGACGCAGCAATTCTTGATTACCACCTCGATGAAGGACTGACCGGCATGGACGTGCTTTGCAGGCTGCGCCAGCACAACACGGACGTCCCAACCGCCATAGTCACCGCCGACCGTGACCCGGATCTGCGCGCAACGCTGCAGGCAGCCGATGCGGTGGTTCTGTACAAGCCGCTCAAGCCCGTGGCCCTGCGGCAGTGGCTGCGACGAGCCGCCAATGCTGCCAGGCCAGCCTGACGCCTGATCCGGGAACACCCGATTGCCGACAACGACCGGCAATATGCCAAGTGCAGCTCAGAGCATCTCCTGGGGTGCATCCAGCCGGTGCAGAATATTGCTGGCCTGGGTGCGGTTTTGCACTTCGAGTTTTTCCAGTATGGCGCCCACATGTGCCTTGACGGTGCGTTCCTGAATGCCCAGGCGATCGGCAATCTGCTTGTTGAGCAAGCCATCGGCCACCAGCCTGAGCACGCGAAACTGTTGGGGCGTAAGCCGGCCAAGGCGCGCAGCATGGCCCCTTTCGGCCGAAGAGCCCGGCTCGGCTTCAACCGCTGCCGCCAGATCCGGAGGTATCCACTCACCCCCCTCGAGCACGGTCGAAACCGCAGCACGAATTTCACTGCTGGCCGCACGTTTGGAAATAAACCCCGCCGCGTCGTGATCAAGCACGCGCCGAATGACTCTTGGACTGTCATGGGCTGAAACCACCAGCACCGCCAGCGCGGGAAACTGCACCTTGAGCGCCGCCAGCCCTGACAGTCCGCGCGCACCGGGCATGCGCAAATCAAGCAGAACAAGCTCAATATCGCCGTCCCGGTCCAGAACCTGAAGCGTGTCGTCCAGGGCTGTGGTCTCGACAATTTCGTCATCCGGCACCACCGTCGCGCACGCCTGGCGCAAGGCGGCACGAAACAGCGGATGGTCATCGGCAATCAGCAGGCGGGCCATGGTTCAATTGTAGCCCGCAGCAGAAAGCCTCTGTGCCCGCCCGTCAGCTCGGCACCGGAATTTCCTGCACATGCCAGATCGGCTTGCCGTATGGTAGCCAGCTGTATCATCCTGCGAGCCTGCCATGAAATATCTGCGCATGCTGTTCGACCGGTTCACGCTGGCCATCATCGCCATGGTCGTGCTCGCGGCGCTGGTGCCGGCCACCGGCAAGGCCGCGCCCATTGTCGACCGGCTGACCCTGTTCGCCATTGCCCTGCTGTTTTTCATGCACGGCGCCAAGCTGTCGCGCAGGGCGCTGGTGGAAGGGCTGTCGCACTGGAAACTGCATCTGCTGGTATTTTTTTGCACCTTTGCGCTGTTTCCCCTGCTGGGCTTCGCCCTGCGTCCGCTTCTGCAGCCGCTGACCGGAAAGCTGCTGTATCAGGGCCTGCTGTTCATGTGCATGCTGCCGGCCACGGTGCAGTCCTCCATTGCGTTCACCTCAATTGCCCGAGGGAATATTTCTGCGGCCATCTGCAGCGCGGCCGCCTCCAGCCTTGTCGGCATCATCATCACCCCGCTGCTGGTGCTGTGGCTGATGGACGCCGGCAGCAATGGCGGCGTTGATGCCTCCGCGGTCGGCGACATTGTTTTGCAGCTGTTCGTGCCCTTTGCGCTTGGCCAGCTTGCGCGGCCCTGGCTGGGCGGGTGGATTGCGCGCCATGCCGGCCTGGTGCGCGCGGTTGACCAGGGCTCCATTCTCATGGTGGTCTACAGCGCGTTCAGCGCCTCGGTGGTCGGTGGCCTGTGGAAGGTCGTGCCCGTCAGCGATCTGATCGCGCTGGCGCTGGCCTGCTGCCTGCTGCTGGCCATTGTGCTGGTTGTCGTCTGGCAGCTGGCCCTGCGCCTGGGCTTCAATATGGAAGACCGCATCACCATCCTGTTTGCCGGCTCCAAAAAAAGCATGGCCTCGGGCGTGCCCATGGCCCAGGTGCTTTTCAGCGGCTCCATCATCGGCCCCATGATTTTGCCCCTGATGCTGTTCCACCAAATACAGCTGATGGCCTGCGCCGTGCTGGCCAGGCGCTTTGCGCAAAGAGACGGGGTGAGCTCAGCCGGCTGACGGTGGCGGCGTTTGACTAGAGGTGTGACTGTAGTCGAGCAGCTCACGCAACACGGCGGTGGCGTAGCTTCCGGTGCCCAGCGCAAACTTCAGCCTGAGGGCCTGTCTGTCGGGAAAACTCCATTGCAGATCAGCCACCCGCATGCGCAGGGGGCGGCGCTCCTGTTTGAGCCCAAAACGACTCAGGCCCTCGATCAGCTCGCTGTGATTTTCAAAAACCTTCTGTTCAATGCGGGCACATTCGCCATCGGCCGGGCTGTCGCCCCTGCCCGGCAGCGGGCCGCTGGGGTGAATGTCCAGTTCATCGCAGCGGCGCTGCAGGTCGGCGTCATCGGCATCGGCGGCAAAAAACGAGCGGCTGCCGTCCAGTATGGCCAGGTCGCCTTCAATCAGCCGGTTCCAGCTTCCCTGGCGAATGCGTTCAAGCAAAACGTGGTTGAACACCAGGCTGCGCGCCGCCGACAGATAAAACCCGCGCCTGGTGCGCGAGGGCGGGCGCTTTAGCTGGCCGCTGAACATGGCGCGGGCGCGGGCAATATTGTTGCCGCCAAAGCGCTGCTCGCCAAAACCGTTGGGCGCACCGCAATCGCGCAGCTTCTGCAGGCGCTGCTCAAGCGTATCCAGGCAACCGTCCAGCTGGCGAACAACCAATTCAAACCGATTGCCGCGCAGTCGGCCGCGCCGGATCTT
Organism: Wenzhouxiangella sp.; assembly: GCA_035302305.1. Classification (GTDB taxonomy): domain Bacteria; phylum Pseudomonadota; class Gammaproteobacteria; order Xanthomonadales; family Wenzhouxiangellaceae; genus Wenzhouxiangella. The sequence continues at coordinate 11,320 of DATGSU010000004.1, forward strand.
TCTGCCGCTGCGCACAGCCGATTCAATTTCGACCCCGTCGATGTTCCAGCCCTGCCAGTCGGGCGCTTCAGCGCCGGGCAGATGGATGGAAAAATACTGTCGGGTGACGGCATTGCGGTCCTTCAGCCCGGCAAAGCCAACGCGGTTGACGCGCACGCCGGCAGCGCGCGCAATATCGCCCGCCACATCCACTGTGTTGCGTTCGCGCTTGGTCACCCACAGCCACAGATGCTCGCCCTGGCCGTCGGGCTCGTGCCCCAGAACCTCGCTGACCACAAAGTCTTCCGGGCGGGTTCGTATGACCCCGCTGGCAGCCGGGCCGCCCCAGGCAAACACCCTGTCCCGAGTCAATCCAGATGCTTCAGCCTGGGCCGTCAATGGTCGGTATCCACAATGCGATAGACCTCAACGGAATAGGGCCTGCTGCGATCTTCGCCTGTCGTGCGCGCGCCAAGGTAGTAGGTTTTGCCGGCCTCGACATCGAGTTCAATAATGTTCAGGTCGGAAGCCTGACGAGTCCGACCGCGCATGGCCTTCAGGCCGCGTGGATTGACAATGGCGGGCCTGACCCTGAAGGTGTAGTGCCCCGGCTCAACCCAAAACGTGTCGCGCGGCACAATTTCACGCCCGTTGATGGCGACCACGGTCACGGGATGAACATCGCCTTTCTGTTGGCCGACCACGCCGAAAATGGCGGCCGCATCCGGGCCGGGCCTGGCAAAGGGCGAAGCGGCCGCAACCAGGCCCGTCAGCAGCAGCAGGCCGGCGGCGGCACAAATCCTGATGACGTCAGTTGCTTTCTTGTGCATGGCGGTTCCATTTCATTCATGTCCAAAGCGTTGGATTGCGCGAGTTTTGCACAGTTCCTTGCGGAGCGGCAGGCGGCAGCCGGCCTTGTGCAAGGACTGTCTGGCTGGGCGCTCTTACTCCCTGGGCTCGGCGTCCTCGGGATCAACCACCAGGAAAAACTGCTCGCCCTTCCTGATCAGCCCCAGCTCGGAGCGGGCGCGCTCCTCAATGGCCTCCAGCCCGGCGCGCAGGTCTTCCACCTCGGCGGCCAGCGCATCGTTGCGCAGTTCCAGCTGCCCGTTTTCCTCCTGCTGTTGCTCAACCAGCTCACGAAGCAGCCTGACCTCACTGTACTGCTTCCACAGCTGCACCTGAAGAATCACCAGCAGAACAATGAGCACAATCAGTATGAAACGCATGCACTATTCTCGTACCAGCATGCTTTCAATCATGCGGCCATACAAGGCCGGCAGCAAGCACAGCGCATCGACGGCGATGCATTCATCCACCTGGTGAATGGTGGCGTTGACCGGCCCCAGCTCAACCACCGGGATGCCCAGCGGCCCGAAGAAGCGCCCGTCGGAGGTGCCGCCTCCCGTATCCGCCTTTGGAACAGTGGACAGAATCTCTATGCAGGCCTGTTCAACGACTTCCGGCAGTTTGCCGGTGGCCGGCCCAAACGGCGCGCCGGAAATATCCCAGTCCAGCGCCCACGGTCCGGGGTCATGGGCGGCCACCAGCGCCTCAATCTGCGCCTTGAGCTCCTGGGCCGACGTGGCGGGGCTGTGACGAATATTGAAAAGCACCTCCAGCTCGCCCGGCGTCACGTTGTTGGCGCCGGTGCCGGCGCGCAGATTGGAAATCTGCAGGCGGGTGGGCGGGAACATGTCGTCGCCGTCATCAAACTCAAGCGCGCCCAGCGCCGCCAGCAGCGGCCCGGCCCGGTGTGCGGGGTTGTCGCGGGCCCGGGCATAGGCGGTATGCCCCTGAATGCCTGAAACCCTGAGCACCGCCTGTATGGAACCCCGCCGGCCCACGCGCATGACATCGCCCAAACGCTCGCTGCTTGAAGGCTCGCCCACCAGGCAGGCATCGGGCAGCAGGCCGCGCTTTTCAAGCCGAGGCACCACAGTGCGCACGCCGTTGACCGCCGGTCCTTCCTCGTCAGACGTCAAGACCATTGACACCGTTCCGGGATGATCGGGGTGGTCGGCAAGAAACTTCTCAAGCGCCAGCACAAAGGCCGCCACCGACGATTTCATGTCCGCCGCCCCGCGACCGTACAGCATGCCGCTGCTGATGGTCGGCTCGAAGGGCGGGAAACGCCATGCCTTTTCAGGCCCCGGTGGCACCACGTCGGTGTGGCCCACCAGCATCAAGTGCGGGCGCCCGCTGCCGTGGTGCGCAAACAGATTGGACACGTCCCCGCTGTCCATGTTCTCGACCGTCATTCCGGCCGCCTCAAGCCGCTGGCCAATCAGCTGCTGACAGCCCTCATCGGCCGGCGTGATCGAGCGGCGGCTCATCAGCTCACAGGCCAGGTCAATCACTTCATCGCGCCGCTTGCCGCTTTCCAGACTCATGGCTCCTTTTCCTCGCCCGGCCCCCACAGCATGCGGTCAATGGCGCGTTCGGGGCTGAACCGCACCATGTCTATTCTGCCGTCCTCAAAAACCACGCCCTCGGCCTCAAGCAGCCTGCGCTGGGTCTTGCCCTTGCTGCTGCCGGCCGGAAAGCTGATGCGCCCCTGGGCATTGACCACCCGGTGCCACGGCAGCTGCATCTTTTTGGGCGCCCGCCCCAGCGCCTGACCGACCATGCGGGCCCGCCCCGGCAAGCCCGCCAGCCGGGCCACGGCACCGTAGTTGAGCACACAGCCGTAGGGAATGGCAGCCACCGCATCCCAAATGCGGCGGTAGCCGTCGGCATCAGACGGTGTACGCTCAGTTTTTTTGCCGCTGGGGGGGCTCATCTGCTGTCCTCCGAATGGCTGAAACAATGCCGTTGAGAATGTTGAGCTCGTTGTCGTCTGGCCGGGCGCGCAAAAACAGGCGGCGCAGGCGCTGCATCAGCCGGGTTGACTGGCCCGGAACAAGAAAGCGGATGTCGAACAGACATTGTTCAAGCCGGTCGATGAAAACCTCCAGGCGTCCGATTTCGGCCGGCTCCCAGTCCGCCGGCGCCACTTCCGAAGGCGGCTCCTCCAGCATGGCCAGGCGGGCTTCATAGGCCATGATCTGGACGGCCTGGGCCAGGTTCAGCGACGAATAGCTGTCGCTGGTCGGTATGTTGATCAGGGCATTGCAGCGGCTGGCCTCATCATTGCTCAGCCCGCTTTTCTCGCGTCCAAATACCAGCGCCACTTCGTGACGGACGCTTTCGTCCACGGCTCTTTGGGCCGCCAGGCGAGGCGGCAGCAGGGGCTTGGGCAGGGACCGCCGCCGGGCGGTTGTGCCCATTACCAGCTGACAGTCGGCCACGGCATCGCCAAAATTGTCAACCACTGCAGCCGCGGCCAGAATATCATCGGCCCCGGCCGCCATGGCGGTGGCCACGCTGGACGGAAAGCCCTGCGGAGCCACCAGATACAGGCGATGCAGGCCCATGACCTTCATGGCGCGCGCAGCCGCGCCAATGTTGCCGGCATGGGTGGTCCCCACCAGCACAATGCGAATTCTGTCTGCGGCGCTTGTCATGCGCTGATTTTAACCGCTTGGCGCTGCACAAACTGGCTGCGGCAACATTCCGGCCGCCCCGGCCGGCTTTTGCCGCAGAAGTCCGGCAACCCCGGGCGCCAATCCTTTATGCTTGCCGTTCAGAATCCGGAGCTCAAACGCCTTAAATGAACAACCCCTATCTCAACATTGCAACCGAAGCGGCCCACCGGGCCGGCGAACTGGCCATGCGCTACCGCGGCCGTCTGGAAAGCATTCCCGTGGAGCGCAAGGCACGCCACGACTATGTCAGTGACGTCGACCGCGCCTGCGAACAGATCATCCGCGAGTGGATTACGCGCCATCACCGCGATCACGCCATTCTGGGCGAGGAACAGGGCCTTTCGGGCGACTCGGATCACGTCTGGATCATCGACCCCATTGACGGCACCAGCAACTACCTGCGCGGCATCGCCCACTTTGCCATTTCCATTGCCCTGCAGGTTGAGGGCCGGCTTGAGGCCGGCGTGGTCTACAACCCGGCCAGTGATGAGATGTTTACCGCCAGCCGCGGCCAGGGTGCTTTTCTGAACAACCGCCGCATTCGCGTTTCAGGCCGCAAGGAACTGGACAGCGCAGTTGTCGCAACCTCTTTTCCGTTTCGCACCCGGCGCCTCATGGACGCCTACCAGGGCATGTTCGATGCCGTGTTTTCAAAGGTTGAAGACATCCGCCGCATCGGTGCAGCCAGCCTGGACCTTGCCTATGTGGCCTGCGGCCGCCTTGACGCCTACTGGGAACTCAACCTCAAGCCCTGGGACGTTGCGGCCGGCGCCCTGCTCGTCCAGGAGGCCGGCGGGGTGGTGATGGATGTGGCCGGCGGCGACCGCTGGCTGAGCTCGGGTCATATCCTGGCGGCACCCTTCAAGCTGATCACCCCGCTGCGCGCCGCCATAGAGCCGCACGTGGACAACCGCGTCAAGGTCAGACTGAGCGCGTCCAAAAACCCGGTTGAGAACTGAAAACTGAAATCTGAATACTGAAAGCGACAAATTTGAATACGGGCTGGCCCGGCCCAATGCTGAAGGAGACATGAAAAAACACCTCTTTCCATGCCGGCGCTAACCCTCGGCCCGCTGGCGCTGCCGCTTTCAGCCGTTTTTCTCCTTGCCGGAATCCTTGCCGCCATTGTTGCTGCGCTGCTGATTGAACGCAAAACCAAAAAGCGGGTCGAACCGTTCGTGTGGCTGGCACTGGGTGCCGGCCTTATTGCTGCCAGGGCCGTTTTTGTGCTGGCCAACCTTGATGCATACAGCCACGACTGGCCCAGCGTGCTTTACCTGTGGCAGGACGGCTACAGCCCGTGGGCAGGTGCAGCGGCAGCCGGGCTGGTTGCCATTGTGGCCGGCATACGCACACGGCGCCCGGCGCAGCTGATCACCCCTGTTGCTTTAGGCACAGCGCTGTGGCTCGGGCTGGGCCTGGCAGCCGGCCTGCTGGCATCAATGCACGAGCTTCCCGATGTTCACCTGCAGAATCTTGAAGGCGAGGAAATCACGCTGTCGGAATTTTACGGCCGGCCCATGGTCATCAACCTGTGGGCCACCTGGTGTCCGCCGTGCCGGCGCGAAATGCCGGTGCTGGCCCAGGCCCAGCAAAAGAACAAGGATATTCACGTCATTTTCATCAATCAGCGCGAAGCGGCGGAAACAGTCCAGCAGTTTTTAAATGCCGAGGAGCTGATGCTTGAAAATGCCCTGCAGGATCCGTTTGCCGAAGTGGCCGATCATTTTGGCGCACGCGCCATGCCGACCACGCTGTTTGTGGATGCCAGCGGCCGCGTGCGTGATTCCCACATGGGTGAACTGTCGCGTGCGCGGCTGCACCAGCACATAAGGCATCTGAAAAAACTCACACTGGAGACAAAAGAATGAAGGTTTTCCGTTTCGTCGCGCTGGCCTTTTTGCTGATGGCCGCCTTGTACGCCCACGCAGACAGTCGGCCGGCCGCCCTGGAATCGCTGGAAGCCCGCGGGCTGATCATCGAAAAGGAATTTGAGGCGCCCGACGGACTGGTCGGATATGCCGGGCAGGCCAACGGCCAGCCGGTCATCCTGTACGCCGTGCCCGGCAGCGACAACATTATTGTCGGGCAAATGATTGATGTCGCCGGCAACAATCTGACCGAGGAGCACGCCGCATCTCATGTGTCCGGACCGGATCTGGACGCTGTTTGGGATGATCTCGAGCAGGCCGACTGGGTGCTGGACGGCGATGAAAACGCCGAGCGCGTGGTGTACGTGTTCACCGACCCCAACTGCCCCTACTGCAACGCCTTCTGGCGCGCTGCCCGTCCCTATGTGGGCGAGCAGGCGCAGCTGCGCCACATCATGGTGGGCGTCATCCGCCCCGACAGCACCAACAAGTCGGCCGCCATCATGGCCGCCGATGATCCGTCCGCTGCCCTGCTCCAGCATGAGTCCAGCCATGCCGATGGCGGCATTGCGCCGCTCAACCCCCTGCCGGCCGATCTTGAAGAGCGCATCGAGTCAAACAACCGGCTGATGAATGCTACCGGCGCCCATGCCACGCCCACCATCATGTTTCGCGATGACCAGGGCAAGGTCAGGCAGCTGGTTGGCATGCAGGCTTTGGACATTATTGCCGAGCAGGTATTCCAGCAGCCGGAACAGGCGCCCGATGATGAAGACCTCAAGCGCTATCAGCGCAACTGACCGGGGCGTTCGGAAAACGCCTTTTGCGTCGGCCGGAACACCTCCGGCCGACCCCGTCTGAAACAAATCGGCCTGAAAAAAATCAGCCTAAAAAAATCAGTCAGAGACAAACAAACGCACCGGCTTCAGCCGGCCGCGGCCGTCGGCTTCTCCAATCCCCAAAAACCGGTGTGCGCCATATATTCTCACCAGACCGGAATGTCTGGCCTCAATGCCGTTCAGACGCTGACCCTGACTGATTTGCCTGGCCTGAATATCACCCAGCGTGATTTTGGGGAAATGAGACAGCGCCCGGTCCGGCGCAATCAAAAGGCGGCGGGCAGCGTCTTCTGACAGCCCCTCAAGCCCATCCAGCGAAACGGCTGCTGCCAGCTCGAACGGCTGACTGGCGGTTCTGCGCAGCGCGGTCAGATGGGCACCACAGCCCAGGGCCCGGCCAATATCCATGGCCAGACTGCGAACATACGTTCCCTTGGAGCAGTGCACGGTCAGCTGAAGCTCTTTTTCACTGAAGTCGGTCAGCGTCAGCGCATGAATAGTGACGGCGCGCGGCTTGCGCTCAACCGTTTTTCCCTGGCGAGCCAGCTCATAGAGCCGCTTGCCCTTGTGCTTGAGCGCCGAATACATGGGAGGTGTTTGCTCGATAGCCCCGCGGAATTTGTCCAGAACCGCCTCGATTTCATCAGCGCTGAAGTCCGGCACCGGCCGCGATTCCAGCACCGCCCCCTCGGCATCACCACTATCGGTGGAAACCCCCAAACGGACAGTGGCTTCATAGCGCTTGTCGGCTTCAAGCAGATACCCGGCCACCTTGGTTGCCTGACCGAAGCACAACACCAAAAGGCCTGAAGCCATGGGGTCGAGGGTCCCGGCATGCCCCGCCTTGCGAATGCCGAGCGCGCGCCTGGCGCGACCGAGGGCCTGGTTGGAAGACAGGCCCAGCGGCTTGTCGAGCAGGAGTATGCCGTCCGTATTCATGAACAACTCGACGGGTCAGGGCTGACATTCATGGGTGAATGCCGGCGGCTATTTTTTCTTTTTGGCCGCTGCCAGCAGCTGTTCAATTCTCTGACCGGTAGCCGATGAGCGATCAACAAAAAACCGGATGGTCGGAATGATGCGCAGGCGAACCCGCTTGCCCAGCTCGTGACGAACTGCGCCAGCGTGATCATTCAGGAAAGCAATGATGTCGTCGGACTGATCACTTTCCAGCACCGATACATACACTTTGGCATGCGAAAGATCGCCCGCCACTTCCACATCGGTCACCGCAATCAGGCCGCGCGGAATGTCGTATTCAAAGTGGTGCTGCAAAATCTGCGCCAGTTCGCGACGCAGAAGTCCGGCCACCCGTTCAGATCGGGGCGCGCCCATCAGTCGTCCAGGCTGCGCTGTACTTCGATACGCTCGAAGCACTCGATCTGGTCACCCACCTTGACGTCGTTGTACTGCTTGACGGCAATACCGCACTCGGTTCCGGACTGAACCTCGCTGACATCGTCCTTGAAGCGACGCAGCGATTCAAGCTCGCCTTCAAAGATGACCACATTGTCGCGCAGTACGCGGATGGGGTTGTTGCGCTTGACCACGCCATCGACCACCAGACAACCAGCCACCGCACCGAGTCTGGATGAGCGGAACACGTCCTTGACCTCGGCCAGACCGATGATTTCCTCGCGCGTTTCGGTGCCCAGCAGGCCTGAAATGGCCTTCTTGACGTCGTCGATAACCTCAAAGATGACGCTGTAGTAATTCAGGTCGAGATCGGCTTCCTGGATGATCTTTCGGGCGGCCGAGTCGGCACGCACGTTGAAGCCGATGATGATGGCGTCAGATGCCTGCGCCAGCGCCGCATCGGATTCATTGATGCCGCCAACACCGGAGGCAATGACGCTGACCTGCACTTCTTCGTTGGACAGGCGTGTGAGCGCATCGCTGAGCGCCTCAACCGAGCCCTGGACATCGGCCTTGATGACCAGGTTGACCGTCTGAAGCTCGCCTCCGCTTTCGCCCATCTGGTCAAACAGGCTTTGCAGCTTGGCGGCCTGCCGTTCGGCCAGGCGCCCTTCGCGCGCCGACTGCTTGCGCTGTTCGGCCGCTTCGCGAGCCATTCTTTCATCAGCCACCGCCAGCACGTCGTCGCCGGCATCGGGCACGCCGGACAGGCCCAGAACCTCGGCCGGAATCGATGGCCCGGCCTCCTCGATGGCGTTGCCGCCTTCATCAAACATGGCGCGTACGCGGCCAAACTCCTCGCCGGCCAGAATGGTGTCGCCCAGGCGCAGCGTGCCATCGAGCACCAGCACGGTTGCCACTGGTCCGCGGCCGCGGTCAAGCGAGGACTCAACCACCACGCCGCGGCAGCGACGCTCGACGCCGGCCTTGAGCTCTAGCACTTCGGCTTGCAGAAGAACGGCTTCAAGAAGATTGTCAATGCCGTCACCCCTGAGGGCAGACACCGGCACAAAGATTTCTTCACCGCCCCAGTCTTCGGGAACAACTTCTTCGGCGGCCAGCTCGGACTTGACCCGCTCGATGTCCGCTTCGGGCTTGTCAATTTTGTTGACCGCCACAATCAGCGGCACCTTTGCAGCACGGGCGTGCTGAATGGCTTCCTTGGTTTGCGGCTTGACGCCATCATCAGCTGCAACGACAAGAATGACGATATCCGTGGCCTGAGCACCGCGCGCCCGCATTGAGGTGAAGGCGGCATGACCCGGTGTATCAAGGAAGGTCACCACACCATTGTCGGTGGTGACGTGGTAGGCCCCAATGTGTTGGGTAATGCCGCCATCTTCACCGGAAGCAACCTTGGCACGACGAATATAGTCGAGCAGGGAGGTTTTCCCGTGGTCGACATGACCCATGACCGTCACCACCGGCGGACGTGTTGTTTCCTCAACACCGTCATCGGTCTCTTCGGCCACCAGCGCCTGTTCAATGTCCTGTTCATCAGCCGGGCGGGCTTCGTGACCCATCTCCTCGACCACCAGAATGGCGGTGTCCTGATCCAGCGGCTGGTTGATGGTGACCATGGTGCCCATGTTCATCAGGGTCTTGATAAGATCTCCGGCCTTGACGGCCATGAGCTTTGCAAGATCGCCCACGGTGATGGTTTCAGGCACTTCAATTTCACGTTTGACCGGGGCGGTCGGCTTCTGAAATCCGTGTTCGCCGCTGACGGCTCCGGCCACGCGAGCAGCGCGTTCGCCACCCTTGCGCTTGGGACGACGGCGTCTTGATTTGGGCCCGATGCTCAGTTCCTCGCGGCCGTAGCGGGTGGGCGCACCGGCTCTTTCACCGCGCTCCCTGGCCGCCCGGCGCTCGGCCTCCTTCTTCGCAGCCTCGCGCGCCACCTTCTCTTCCACCCGCTTGAGCGCTTCGGCTTCGGCACGCTTGCGCTCGTCTTCCTTGCGCTGCTCCTCGGCCTCCTGACGCTGCGCCTCGGCTTCGGCTTCACGCTTCAGGCGCTCTTCCTCTTCCTGCCTGGCCTGTTCTTCTGCCTCCTGGCGACGCAGTTCTTCGGCCTCACGCTCCAGCCGCTCGGCTTCCTCCCGCTGGCGCCTGGATTCTTCCAGCGCCTGCTGGGCTGCTTCACGATCGGGGTCTGCCTGTTCCTGCTCGGCAATATCACCACGTCGCACATAGGTTCGGCGCTTGCGCACTTCCACATTGACCATGCGTGAAGGGGCTGCACCGCGCGTGCGAGTTCGGCCGGCGCCAGCAGCCGGAACCTTCAGCTCGCTCACGCTTTTGCGCGTCAAGGTCACGCGGCCGGGCTGCATGGCGTCCTTTTTGGCACTCTTGCCATGGCTTGAGCGCAAATAGGTCAGCAACTTGATCTTGTCTTCATTGGTCACCGAAGCATCGCGGTCTTCAACCGTAATGCCCGCCTCATTGAGCTGCTCGATCAAGCGATCGACCTCAACGCCCAATACTTCGGCAAGTTGTGTAACTGTGACCTGAGACATGTAGTTTCCTCGAATCTCTTTATTCTTCAGTAAACCAGTGCGCCCGAGCCTTCAT
>DATGSU010000005.1:0-2145 GCA_035302305.1 Wenzhouxiangella sp.
GGACGAAAACCGCTATCTGTGCGGCGCGCGCCTGACCGAGGCCGACTGGCGCCTGTTTACCACGCTGATCCGCTTTGATTCAGTCTACGTGGGCCACTTCAAGTGCAACCTGCGCCGCATCGAGGACTACCCCAACCTGTCGAATTACCTGCGCGAGCTGTATCAGATGCCGGGCGTGGCCGAAACGGTGGATTTTCACGCCATCAAGCTGCACTACTACGGCAGCCACAAGACCATCAATCCGACGGGGGTGGTGCCTATGGGCCCGGCCCTGGACTTTCATCGTCCCCATAATCGCCAGCGCCTTGAGGCCCGGCCGCATTCCTGACCCGGTAGCGGCCGGCCAGCCGGTCGGTGGCGCGGCGTGAACCACCCACCTGCACGGGCAGGCGCCGCCGGCTGGCGGGGCGCACCGACTGCAGGGCCTGAACCAGCAGCGGCACCACGATCAGCGTGGTGCCCACCCAAAACCAGACATCGGGCACTTCGGCAAAGAACAGCCAGCCGAGAATGAAGGCCCACAGAATGCCGGTGTATTCGGACGCGGTCACCTTGTTGGCGTCCACGTGTTTGTAGGCCATGATCACGGTCATGTTGTAGCCCAGAACAAACAGCGCCGAGCCAAAGGCCGCGCCCATGGAGACAAAATCAACGGGTGCACCCTCGATCAGGGCCAGCAGCAGGGCGGCCGGCAGCGAAAACATGTAGTTGAGCAGCAGGCTGTGGGCCACCGGCTGCTCGCGCGGCAGCTTGCGCACCAGCACGGCGCTGATGGCCAGCGCCACCGCCAGCCCCAGCGCAGCCAGGCCGGCCAGGTTCATTTGCGTGGGGCGCAGAATGATCATCACGCCGATCAGGCCGCCGACAACCGCAAACAGGCTGGTTTTGGTCAGCCTTTCCCTGAAAAAGACCACGCTGATAAACATCACCAGCACGGGCGCGGCGTAGAAGATGGCGTTGGCGGTGGCCAGCGGCAGGGCGCCAAGCGCCACCACCATGCAGATAATGCCGCCCAGGCCGACATGGGCGCGAACAAGGTGGACACGGCTGCCCTGCCACAGATTGTCCCAGTCAACGCGCCGCAGAAAGGGTGTGAGCAGCAGAACGGTAAAAACAAGCCGAACCGCCACGAACTGGAAAATGGCGAGCTCGTCGCTGCTGGCCCATTTGATGAGCACGTCCGAAAAAATGGCCAGCAGGTTGCCGGTAACCAGCAGGAAAATGGCGCTGTTGACGGTTTTGCCCTGCATGGTTGGCGGCCTTTGGGAAAGTGGGTTTCAAGAGGTGGGGCCGGACGTCCGTGCGGGCAAGGGTTTTATCGCGGCGCTTTTTTTTGTCGGCGGCTCAGCTGCCGTCCTGGCCGTCCAGCCACACGTCAAACCATACCGCATCGAGTTCGGGCTGTGTTTGCAGCCAGTCATTCAGCGTGGTTTCCACCTGGGCGCATTGTTCACAATCGGCGCTGCGGTAGAGCAGAAGGTAGATGTCGGCCGGTGGAAGGTCGGCTTCGACAAAGGCCTGGCCGTCGGGCGTTTGGGTGCGTTCGAGCAGGCGATCGATGCGCACCATGGAGCGTTCGCGCCGGTTGCGCGAATGGATAAGGGCCAGCTCGCGCTCGAAGCCGCGCCTAAAACCCTGCAAATGCCAGGCGGCGCCGCGGTCGGCGTGGTAGACATACAGCTGGGGCGTGCTCACAATGATGCCCTCGCGCTTGGCCTGGGCGCGCAGATTGCCCACAAAGCGCAGGTGGTGCTGCACCACATCGGCTTTCTGGTGCAGCTCCAGGCGTTCGATATCTGCGCCGCTGGCGGTCATCAGCCAGCCGGCGGCAGTCAAAAGGACAATAAACCGGACCACAGTTCGCATGCAGGCGAGTATATCGTTTTCTGCCGCATCGTTTTCCGCCGCCAATGGCGGCTGCAGGGGCGCGAGAATGTATCGTCAATCCGCTACAATGCCGCGCCCATGAAAAATTCTTCGATGGTTCAGCTCAACCCGGCCCAAAAAGCGGCGGTGACTCATATCGAGACACCGCTTTTGGTGCTGGCCGGCGCCGGCTCGGGAAAAACGCGCGTCATTACCGAGAAAATTGCGTGGCTGATTGACAATGGTCATTACGCGGCCGGGGAAATTGCCGCCATCACC
>DATGSU010000006.1:0-5682 GCA_035302305.1 Wenzhouxiangella sp.
CGGCGCCGCGTATGTCTTTGAGCTCGAGTCCGCTGGCTGGAGCGAGACCAAACGACTGGTGTCTGCGGACGGGGGCAGCAACGAGAACTATGCCGAATCGGTCAGCGTGGATGGCGAGCGCTTGCTGGTCGGCAGCATGCGTGCCAGCTTTGAAGGAGTTGATTTTGTGGGCGCTGCATATTTGTATGAGCATGACGGCTCCGGTTGGGGGCAGGTTGCAAAATTGGGCCCGATGGAGCCGGAAAACAGTGAGTACAGCAACTTCGGTCATAGTGCAAGCCTGTCCGGAGAACGCATTATCGTTGGCCAGCCAAATCTGCAGATCGACAATGAAATGCGCGGCGGAGCCAGTCTTTTCGTGCCGCTGGAGGACGCGGCATTTACCGTGACGCCCCAAGTGATCGCCGGTCTCGGCACGACCAGCCCGGACGAGCCGCAGGTTGTCCCGTACGGAGATTCAGTCAGCTTTGTTCTCTTGCCCGAGCCTGGCTACCATGTGGCAGAGGTCACCACCGACTGTCCCGGCGGAAACCTTCAGAACGAAACATTCCTGGTGCCGGCGGTGGAAGGAAACTGCAGTTTCTCGGTCGTTTTTGAAATCAACCCGCCTGAGACCGCTGTTGCACTTACCGGCGGTGATCAGCAGGCTACGGTCAACACGGGCTTTTCCGATGCGCTGGTGGTGCGCTTGCTCAATGATGCGGCGGTGCCAGTGCCCGATGTCGAAGTGACCATCAGCAGCCCGGCCAGCGGTGCGGGCGCTCAGCATCCGCTCACCGGAACCACGGACGCCGCTGGCGAGCTGGTGATTCCCGTGAGCGCAAATTCGGTGGCCGGGGGCTATACGGTGACCGCAACGGCAGACACAGTGAGCGTGCCGGCAAGCTTCGCGTTGACCAATACGCCGGACGTGCCTGCCCAGCTGCTTGTGATGCAGGGTAACAATCAGCATACGCGTGTGGGACAGGTGTTCCCGCTGCCGCTTTTGGTTCAGGTGCTGGATAGTTGGAACAACGCTATTTCAGACGTCGAGGTCAGTTTTCTCAGCGCGCCGACTGGAGCGAGTGCGCAGCTGAGCCCCGAAGTTGCCCTGACAAGCGCGCACGGCATTGCCTATAGCCTGGCCACGGCCAATGACGTGTCGGGCGGACATACAGTGGTTGCATCTGCTGAAGGACTGGAACCAGTTGAGTTTGCGCTTGAAAACCTGAAAGATGTACAGCTGTCCGTGAGCATTGATGTGCAGCAGACTTATGCCAGCTACGGAGGAGTGCTGGACTTCCTGGTCACGGTGAACAACGACGGTGGAGACAGCGCTTCCGGAGTGCAGGTGGAAGTTCCGGTGCCGGATCAGTTCGACGCCGCAGCGATGCAGTGGACTTGTCTTATGGGAGACGCCGGACTTTGTGCGCCTGCCGGAAATGGAGCGGTTGTTGACGACGATGTACATATCCCGGCAGGTGGCAGCGTTTCATATCTGATTGCCGGTATCGTGGCGCCGGATATCGCCGATGGCGCGGTGCATATCACGGCCAGCGCCGATGCCGGCACTGCCGTTGCTGCGTTTGCCGAAGCCTATGTAACGCTCGTCCTAATGCGTGACCGGTTTGAACAGCCCGGCGAATAACAGCAGCTAGTGCCCGTCGGCCTGACGGACCGGGCGACGGCAGTGAAAATGTGGTCTCGGCAGGGTTTGAGCGCTGAGATCACGACCGGAATGACGACAGTCTGCTTGGGCGGGTGCCAAATGAAATCTGGCACCCGCCTTATGCTTCCGCACTCTTTTATCAAAATAATCGCCTGCTCTTTAAGATGCTCTCCAGGCGGGTAAGAGCAGGCAGCGAAACAATCAAAAGAACGCGAACAGTCTGTGTTTGTGTCGCCCAGGTTTTGCCCTCGGTATCTGCGTCGCCCAAATGTGCGTTCTGGTCAAGCGCATCCTGCGCAAATACGGCTACCCGCCCGACCTCCAGGACGCCGCTGTGAAAACCGTCCTCCAGCAGGCCGAAGCCCTGTCAGCGCAGTGGGTGGGGGTGTGAAAGCTGGTTTGGTTGAGGGCGAACTCTTCTTTACACAAACGTCGTTTTGTCCACTGTAAATGGACAATTTTGATTAATTATAAAGAGTTTGCTACATTTGCTTTAAGAATTTACGAGAATGTCCATTATGAATGGACAAAAACCGGATAGTCTAAAGAGGCTGCTGCAAAGTGTCCCCCCGGGCTTTGTGGTCGATTCTCCCTGGCTGAGAGCCAACCGGATTGGCCGCAGGTCTGTCTATGAATACGTTAAGCGCGGCTGGCTTGATCGCCCGGCGAGCGGAGTTTATCGCCGGCCGCTGCCCGGCCGTCGCACTTCAGATCGCGTTGACTGGAGGCGCTGCGTCCTGTCCATGCAGCACATCATGGGTTATGCGGTTCACGTGGGCGCCATGTCGGCTCTGGCGCTTCACGGTCACAGCCATTATCTGCCGCTGGGCGAGAAGATTTTGTGGCTTTATGGCTCAGGCTTTCCGGGCTGGTTGACCAGGCTGCCGCTGGATGTGGCGCTTGAAACACGCAGCACATCCCTGTTCTCCGATCCGGGGATAGGGCTGATGCAGGAACAGGCGGGGCAGGGTTCGGTTGTTCCGGCGCAGGATTGGGCGCTGAAGGTTTCCACGCCTGAACGTGCCGTGCTCGAAGCCCTGGATGAATTGCCCGACCATGAATCCTTCCACAGTCTGGAAATGGTGTTTGAGGGGCTTGCGACGCTGCGCCCCAGGCTGCTGGCATCTTTGTTGGAAAACTGCACCAGCATCAAGGTGAAGCGGCTGTTTTTCGTTTTTGCCGATTATCATGATCATGCTTGGCGCGCACTGCTTGATCCCGACAGTTTTTATCTTGGCCGTGGCGATCGAGGCCTGCTCAAGGGCGGCAGGATTCACCCCCGCTACAGGATTGTCGTTCCCGAGATGTATGCACAGCCCAGGAGTGGGAGCAGGAACAGGTTTGTATGACCGATAACCCGAAAAAGCATGCCGCCCAGCACGAAGCGCTTGATAAGGGTGCTGGCTGGGTAATTTTTGCCTGGCCGCGATCTTCAGAAACAGGCTTTCCGAGAGGTCGCGCAAGCCGTTGATATTTAGGGAAATAGGTGGTGGCTACGGGTGGACTCGAACCACCGACTCCAGCATTATGAGTGCTGTGCTCTAACCGGCTGAGCTACGTAGCCACAGGAAGCCCGCTATTTTTGAGGTTTTTGGCGGGGATGTCAAGCGCAAAATCAGCTTTGGCGGTCCAAATCAGCGGGCCTGATCCCAGAGGATATGCGCGGGGCTTCAAAATCAATATCGGCGGCCTTGGGCATTGCCAGCGCGTCGACTATGCTGCGGCGCTGTTTTTTCAGCTGCTGGCAGCTTTCGTGGCTGAGCAGCACATGCGCGGGCTTGCCGTGGTTTGTGATGAGCACGGGGCCGTCTTTTGCGGCATTCCTGGCTTTTTGGCTCAGCTCCCGGCTGGACAGGGTGGTGATGGTCATGATGTGACACCTCAGGACTGGCGTTTTGGCGCGCTGGCCGGGTTTCCGGGCGCTCGCGGAGCGTGGTTCAGGCGTTTATCAGGGTTGGCTTGACTCGAAGCGGTCTTCAAAAATCAGGCTATGGTTATCCAGTTCAATCATGCATTTGGCTTGTGATGCGGCGCTTTGGATGTGGGTCAGGCTGCATTGTGAAAATTCCTGCGAACCGTGGATGGAAGGGTTCATGATGCCGCGTTCGGTTTCATCGGCACAGCTACCTTCTCCGTCGTGCGGCGCGCTGAAGTTGTGGCCGAGCTCGTGGGCCAATATCAAGCCTTGAATGGTCTCTCCGTAGCCGGTTTCCCAGTCAATGCCGTAGCCATAAGCCGTATTGCACAAAACGTTGAGGTAAGCAATGCCGGCGATGCCTCCATCCCGGTTTCTGGCCGTAAATAGATGAGCCAGGCCCTGAAAGGGGATATTGCTTCCGCTGCCTGAAAACATGAAAGCTCTGAAGTCTTCAATCAGTGTGCTGGCATCGGTTGCGGTCAGCGGGCCGTTGTTGGCCAGCGGCTCATAGTGATGCAGCGCAATGCCGTAGCCGGCCTGGCTTGAGTAGATTCCGTCAACAAAGTTGATGCGCCCGGCCACAGTGTCGAGGCCCTGGCTGCCGTATTCCTGCTGGAATTCAACATCGGAAACGACAGTGACCGGCATGGCCAGAAAATCGCTTGCGTGGCGCAAATCAGTAGCGGGCGCGGACAGGTGGGCGTCCGGTGCCGTGCTGGCGCCCAGGCTGATGCCGGAGTGGTCAATGAAAATATCCGTCTCAAGATCGGAAGCGCGAAACAGCACGGTGCTGTTGGCGGCTGGCCGACTTTGGCCATGCCAGTTGAAATTGTTTGCCCGGTCAGCCAGGTACAGTTCCTTGCCGTCATGAATGGCGCCCCACCAGCGCTGGCCAGTCCAGTTGAGGCGGACCCAGCTGCCGGGGCGGTTGGCAATGCGCCCGCGCAGGAAGCGGCTGTCGCCGGCCTTCAGCGCGGCTGCCTGTTTTGCAGGCAGTTGCTGAAAGGGCTCGAGGTTGTCATCAAGCTCTAGTCGCCAGCGGTGATCGGAGCCTTGTATTTCCAGCGTGAAGCTGGCGGACGCTGCCGGGGGTGCCAGAAAAATGATGTCATGTGCGCGCAGCTGCGGCGGTTCTGCTGCTTGCGCAGTCATGACAAACAGCCAGCCCGAGGCAAGCAGAAAAACCGGGTTCTTGATCATGGCCGCCGGAGTGGTTTGCATCGTGGCCGCCAATTATAGACGGGGCGCGCAAATTTGTCGCGCCGCCGGGCGTTTACCCCCGGGGCAGGGGTTTGCCGAACGCCTGCTCGAATATTTCTGCGGCGGCGTCCATTGAAACCGGGTGGTTTTGCGGGCCGCTGTAGGCAATTTTTATGGCGCCCAGCACGGCGCCCAGGCGGCAGGCGTCGGCGGGGCTCCAGCTGCGGCCAAGGCCGTAGAGCAGGCCGGCGCGATAGGCGTCGCCGCAGCCGGTGGGGTCAACAATTTTTTCGGGCTTGACGGCCGGGATGTGCGTTTTGCCGTCTTTGGTGTACAGCGTTGAGCCCTGGCCGCCCAGGGTGACGATGAGCCCGTCGGACAGGCTGGCCAGGGTTTCTTCCAGCGTCCAGCCGGTTTTGTTCTTGAACATTTCCCATTCATAGGAGTTGACCGTCAGCCAGCTGGCGCGCGCAGCCATTTCCCTGAGCTCTGCGCCGCTGAACATGGGCAGCCCCTGGCCGGGGTCGAGAATATGCGGGATGCCGGCCTGGTGAAACTGCCGCGAATGATCGAGCATGGCCTGATGGCCGTCGGGCGAGACGGTGCCCATGGTGATGCCGGCATCGGCGGGCACGGACTGGCGGTGGCCCTCGCTCATGGCGCCGGGGTGGAAGGCGGTGATCTGGTTGTCGTCCAGGTCGGTGGTGATGTAGGCCTGGGCGGTCCAGTGGTCGCTTAGGGGCAGAATGTAGTCGCGGGCGATGCCCAGCTTGTCAAGGCGCTGGGCATAGTCGTCAAAATCGGCGCCCACGGTGGCCATGGGCAGCGGGTGGCCGCCGATGCCGCGCAGGGTGTAGGCGATGTTGCCGGCGGTGCCGCCAAAGTTGCGGTGCAGCTCGGGCACCATAAAGGAGAC
>DATGSU010000007.1:0-17819 GCA_035302305.1 Wenzhouxiangella sp.
ATGGCGCCCGCAAGGCCGTTGAAGCGGCCCGCGCCTGAAGGAATTTGCAATGAGCGTATTGATTGACAAAAACACCAAAGTCATCTGTCAGGGCATTACCGGCAGCCAGGGCAGCTTTCACACCGAGCAGGCCATCGAGTACGGCACGAAGATGGTTGGCGGCGTCACGCCCGGCAAGGGCGGCCAGGACCATCTGGGCCTGCCGGTCTTCAACACCGTGGATGAAGCGGTCGAGCAGACCGGTGCCGATGCCTCCATGATTTTTGTGCCGCCGCCGTTTGCGGCCGACGCCATTCTGGAGGCAGCCGATGCCGGCATTCGGGTAATCGCCTGTATCACCGAGGGCATTCCGGTGCTCGACATGCTGCGCGTGCGCGCAGCGCTTGAGGACTATGACGACGTTCGCCTGATCGGGCCCAACTGCCCGGGCATCATCACGCCCGACGAGTGCAAGATTGGCATCATGCCCGGCCCCATTCACAAAAAGGGCAGCGTGGGCATTGTCTCGCGTTCGGGAACGCTGACCTATGAAGCGGTTTACCAGACCACCCAGGCCGGCCTGGGCCAGTCGACCTGCATTGGCATTGGCGGCGATCCCATTCACGGCATGAGCTTTATCGACTGCCTTGAGCTGTTTGAAGACGACCCGGACACCGAAGGCATCATCATGGTGGGTGAAATCGGCGGCTCGGCCGAGGAAGAGGCGGCCGAATATATTGCCGACCACGTCAAAAAGCCGGTGGTGGCCTATATCGCCGGTGTGACTGCGCCTCCGGGCAAGCGCATGGGCCATGCCGGCGCCATTATTGCCGGCGGCCAGGGTACGGCCGACGCCAAGTATGCGGCGCTGGAAGAGGCCGGCGTTACCACCGTGCGCTCGCCGGTTGAACTTGGCGGAGCCATTGCCGGACTGCTCAAGTAGGGCTGTTTGACAATCCTGGCTGGGGGCACTGCCCGCAGCCGGGGTTGCGGCCGGCCATCTGTCCCGGGAGTTTTCCATGCTTTCCATTGCGCTGGCCCAGGATGATTTTCATACCGGCGATGTTGCCGGCAGCGCTGAACGCGTTGCTGCGCTTGCCGTTCGCGCCCGCGACGAGCTGGGCGCCGATCTGATCATTTTTCCCGAACAGGCCCTGGGCGGCCCGCGCCCCGGCGATCTGCTGCTGCGCCGTGATTTCAGCCAGGCGGTTGCTCGGGCCGTCAGCCGCATTGCGGCCGCCGCCTCGGGCATCGATGTCATCGTTGGCCATCCCCACACCGATCGCGACGGAAAGGTGTTCAATGCGCTGAGCTGGCTGCGCGACGGGCAGGTGGCCGGGCGCGGTTTTCAGCAGAATTTGTCCGCTGGCGGCTTCAGCGCCGACCATCGCTACTTTTCCGCCGGCAGCAAACCGCTGGTCATCAGCATCAAGGGCGCAAGCATTGCCGTGCTTGCCGGCGCGGATCTGTCTGTGCCTGGCCCTGCGGCAGCGGCACGTCGGGCCGGCGCCAGTCTGGTTGTGGCCGCCGCCGCCGAGCCGTTTTATGACGGCGTGCTTGATCAGCGCCGCGACGTGCTGAACGCGCGCCACCGCGAAACCGGGCTGCCGCTGCTCTTTCTCAATGCCGTTGGCGGCCATGACGAGGTGGTATTTGACGGCCGCTCGATGGTCATTGATGGCTCGGGCCGGCTTTCCGGTCCGGCACCGGTCTGCAGCGAAGCGCTTCTGCAGCTGACGTTCAGTGCCGCAGACGGGCGCATCAAAACCACCCGCTGGCCGGCCGATGGGGGTCATGAAGAAAATGGCGATGGCCCGGCGACCATCTGGGCCGTGCTCAAGCGCGGCCTGCGCGACTATGTGCACAAAAACGGGTTTTCATCGGTGGTGCTGGGGCTGTCGGGCGGCATGGACTCGGCGCTGACGCTGGCGCTTGCAGCCGACGCGCTGGGGCCGGAAAACGTGCACGGCATCATGATGCCCTCGCGCCACACCTCGGAGCTGTCGCTGATTCTGGCCAGCGAGCAGTCCGTCATGCTGGGGACGCATCACGACAGCATCTCCATAGAGCCGGTTTACAGCGCCCAGCTTCGTCAGCTGGAGGAGCCGTTTGCCGGCCGGCACAAAAACCATGCCGAGGAAAATCTGCAGGCGCGCATTCGCGGCAGCATGATCATGGCCCTGTCAAACAAGTTCGGGCATCTGGCCCTGGCGCCCGGCAACAAGAGCGAGCTGGCGGTGGGCTACACCACCATATACGGTGACATGTGCGGCGGCTACAGCCCGCTCAAGGATGTGTTCAAAACCCGGGTGTACGAGCTGGCGAACTGGCGCAACAGCCTGTCGCCGGCCGTTCCCCAGGGCGTCATCGACCGGCCGCCATCGGCCGAGCTGGCCGACGGGCAGCTTGACCAGGACCGGCTGCCGCCCTATGAAACCCTCGATGACATTCTGGCGCGCTACGTTGAAAGGGAAGAGTCCGTGGATGAGATTTCAGCCGCCGGGTTCGATGCCGCACTGGTGCGGCGCGTGGCCCGCATGGTTCGCGGTGCCGAGTTCAAGCGTCGCCAGGGCGCGCCGGGCCCGGCCATCAGCCGGCGCTCCTTCGGCGGCGATCGGCGCTTTCCCCTCACCTCGGGCTGGCGTGATCCGGAATAGCTGTCAGCCGGTTTTTAAAGGGCTGTCCCCGCGTTCGCTTTCAAGCAATTTTCGCTTGCGCTCCAGGCCCCAGCGATAGCCGCCCAGGCCGCCGTCGCGGGCCACCACGCGATGACAGGGAATGACGACAGCAAGCCGGTTGGCGCCGCAGGCCGAGGCCGCCGCCCTGACGGCTTTCGGACGTCCGATGCGCTGCGCCAGCTCGCTGTAGGTAATGGTTTGACCATCGGGGATTTGTCGCAGCGCCGACCATACCCGCTGCTGAAACACCGTGCCGCGCAAATCCAGCGGCAGGCTGCTGTCCAGCGGCCGGCCGTCGTCAATCAGCGCCACAACCTGTTCGATGGTGGTCCTGAAATCCCGGCCGCCCCGCACCAGCCTGGCCTTGGGAAAGCGGCGGCCGAGCTCATCAACAAGAAATTTGTCGTCATCGCCCAGCTGCACCGAACACAGCCCGCGAACGGTGGACGCCACCAGCACCCGTCCAAGAAGGCAGTCGGCAACACCCCAGACAATGGTTTCATTGCTGCCGCCCCTGGCCAGGCTGGAGGGCGTCATGCCAAAAGCGTCACGTGCCGCCTGGTGGCTGCGGCTGGACGAGCCAAAACCGGCTTCCAGCGCGGCCTCGGTGACCGGCTTTCCCTGCCTCAACAAGGCCGCGAAGCGGTCGATGCGGCGATGGCGCAAAAACAGCCCCGGGCTCAATCCGAAGCGCTGTGTGAACAGGCGGGAAAAATGCCCCCTGCTGTAGCCGGCCAGCGCGGCCAGGCCTGCCACGTCAAGGTCGAAACCAAGCCGGGCGGCCTGGGTCAGGGCGTCGTCAATTCTTTGTGTCTGGTGTGCGCTCAGGCTCATGACGGCAAGCATAGCGCCGGTCAAAAAAACATTCATTCCGTTTTGTGACGCGTGTGCACACCGGCGCCAGGCGGTAGAATACCCCCTGAATTTTTTCAATGGTTAAAAATGACAGATGCCGGCTCTCTCAAGCGCCGCCTGAAGCAGTGGAGCAGGGGCGACAGGCCGCTGGTGATGGGCGTGGTCAACGTGACGCCCGATTCCTTTTCCGACGGCGGGCGGTTTCACGACCCGGAAAGGGCCGTTGAGCATGCGCTCAAGCTGGCCCGCGACGGGGCTGACATTCTCGACGTGGGCGGTGAGTCGACCCGGCCGGGTTCCCGGGGCGTTGACGAGGCCGAGGAGCTGGCGCGAGTCATGCCGGTTATCGAAGGAATCGCCGCTGCCTGCAGCGTACCGGTATCCATCGACACCTCCAAGCCGGCGGTCATGCGGGCCGCGGTGGCGGCCGGTGCCCGGATGGTCAATGACATCAATGGCCTGAGAAATCCCGACGCTCTGGAAACAGTTGCCGATCTGAATGTGGCCACCTGCATCATGCACATGCTGGGCACGCCGCGCACCATGCAGGAAAAGCCCCGCTACGACTCCGTGGTGGATGATGTCGGGCGCTTTCTTCTCCAGCGGGCGCAGGCCTGCCTCAAAGCGGGCATGGACAGGTCCGCAATTGTCATCGATCCGGGCTTTGGTTTTGGCAAGACGCTCAATCACAACCTGGCGCTGCTCGGGCATCTGGATGAGCTGGCCGACACGGGTTTTCCGCTGCTGGTCGGGCTGTCGCGCAAGGCCATGATGGGCGCCATCACCGGGCGCAGGAATCCACGGGATCGCCTGGCGGCCACACTGGCGGCCCAGCTTTTGGCCGCCCAGCGCGGCGCGGCCATCATTCGCACCCACGATGTGGCCGAGGCGGTGGACTCGCTCAAGCTGCTTGAGGCCGTGGAGAACGCCGCAAGGAACCCGCTAGAATAGCCGGACTGGAAACAGCGCAATGAAAAAAATGAAATATTTCGGTACCGATGGCATCCGGGGTCGCGCCGGGGAGCCGCCCATCACGGTGGATTTCATGCTGCACCTGGGCTGGGCGGTGGGACGCGTGCTGGCCGAACGTTTTGGCGAACGTGCGGCAGTGGTCATCGGCAAGGACACGCGCATTTCAGGCTATCAGTTTGAATCGGCGCTGGAAGCGGGGTTTTCCGCGGCCGGTGTCGACATCATGCTGCTGGGCCCCATGCCAACCCCGGCTGTGGCTCATCTGACGCGCAGCATGCATGCGGCCGCCGGCGTGGTCATTTCGGCGTCGCACAACCCTTTTCACGACAATGGCGTCAAGTTTTTTGCCGGCGATGGACACAAGCTCGGCGATGAAATGCAGGCGCAGGTTGAAGAGCGGTTGCAGCAGCCCATCAGGCAGGTGCCCAACCGCGAGCTGGGCAAGGCGTGGCGAATCTATGATGCCATTGGCCGCTATATTGAATTCTGCAAGGGCACCCTGACCTGGGGGATACAGCTCAACGGCCTGAAAATTGTGGTCGACAGCGCCAACGGCGCCAACTACCGCATCGGCCCCGAGGTTTTTCGCGAACTGGGTGCCGATGTGGTCAGCATTTTCGACAAGCCCGACGGCTTCAACATCAATCGTGACTGCGGCTCGACCCACCCCCAGGCGCTGGCCCGACGGGTGGTTGAGGAACAGGCCGACCTGGGCCTGGCCTTTGATGGCGATGGCGACCGGGTGATTCTTGTTGACCATCGGGGTGAGCCGGTAGACGGCGACCAGATCCTGTTTGTGCTGGCCGAGGCGCGCCGGGCGGCCGGCGAGCTCAATGGTGGCGTTGTCGGCACGGTCATGAGCAATTTTGGGCTGGAGCAGGCATTTGCGCAGCGCAATATCGATTTTGTGCGCAGCCAGGTGGGCGATCGCCATGTGCATGAAGCGCTGCTGGAGCGCGGCTGGGTTCTCGGCGGTGAAGCCTCGGGGCATATTCTGTGCCTGGACCGGGCCGCCAGCGGCTGCGGCATTGTCAGCGCCCTGCAGGTTCTGGAAGTCATGGTCAAGAGCGGCCGCAGCCTGGCCGACCTGACTGCCGGCATGCAGCGCTGCCCGCAAACCACCATCAACGTTCCGGTGGCCAGCAGAAAAGCGGTCAACCTTGAGCACGAAGGCATAGTTTCCGCTCTGCGCTCGGCTGAAAACGATCTTGGCGACCAGGGCCGGGTTATTCTGCGCCCGTCGGGCACCGAACCGGTGGTGCGGGTAACTGTGGAAGGCTTTGATGCGGCCCAGGTTGACAGGCTGGTCAACAGACTGGCCGGTGCCGTGGAAGAGGCGTTGGCAGCCGCCTGACCGGCCGCGCCTGCGCCATTCAGCCGTCTTCCACCGTGATTTCCCCACGCGCCAGGTTGCGCAGATAATTCACAAAGTCGGCGCGCTTCGTTTTGGCAATTTCAACAACCAGCCTGACCCCGCTGCTTGAATATGCCTCGTCGAGCTTGGTGCCCCCAAATTCGCTCAGGGCGTGGTGGGCAGCGTCGGTATACGCAAACGGCAGGCTGACGGCCAGCTGGGCCTGGGGAATGATGGGCGTGCTTTCGGCCGTGCGCAGGGCCTCGGCAGTCACGCCGCCATAGGCGCGGATCAGGCCGCCCGTGCCCAGCTTGGTGCCGCCAAAATAGCGTATGACCACCACCACGGTCTGGTCAAAGCCCTGGCCGTCTATGGCCTGGAGAATGGGGCGTCCGGCGGTTCCGCCGGGCTCGCCGGCGTCATCAAAGCGGTAGCGTTCGCCAATTCGCCATGCCCAGCAGTTGTGCGTGGCGTCCGGCAGGCTGACCCTGTCGATGAAATCCTGGGCCTGCTCTTCGCTTTCGGCCGCGGCCGCCAGGGCAATGAAGCGCGATTTCTTTATTTCAGCCTCGTGCCTGACTTCGGACAAAAGACGCAGCTTCACTTGAGTGATACCTCGCGGGGGGTACCGGTAATTTCTGCGTCCACCTCGAAGTCATTCATCAGAATATTGATGTTTTTGCCTTTTTCAAATTCGCTTTTTTTGGTCAGCAGCCTGTTATCGGGGGTTCTGACCAGCGCATAGCCGCGCTGCAAAACGCCCAGCGGGCTGACGCCGTTAAGCGCGCGCACCAGCGCGGAAAACCTGTGCCGGCGCTGCTCCATGGACTGGTTGACAGCCCTTGTCATGCGCCTGTGCGCGGTTTTCAGCCGCAGGTCGAATTCCTGCAGCTGGCGTCGCGGGTGCCCTGCAAGCAGTCGTGCATGCAGCCCCCTGAAGCGCTGCTGCCGGTCATCGGTCAGTCGCTGCATTGCCTGGCCCAGCCGCCGCGAAAGTTCGTCCTGCCGGCGCAGCAGCTCGGTCAGCCGGCGCTCGGGATGCTGTTGGAGCAGGCGCCCCGATATGTTATCCAGCTTTTGCGCGCGCTGCTGCATGGCCTGTTCCATGGCCCGCCCGAACCGCTGGCGTCGACGCTCAAGCTCAATGGCCAGCGCCGGCCCGTCGGGGGTGGCCGCCACCGCAGCGGCGGTGGGCGTTGGCGCCCTCAAATCGGCAACAAAATCGGCGATGGTGAAGTCGGTTTCATGACCGACCCCGCTGATAACCGGTGTTTGGCAGTCTGCAATGGTGCGGGCCAGGGATTCGTTGTTGAAGGCCCACAGGTCTTCAAGCGAGCCGCCGCCGCGGGTCAGCAAAATAACGTCACCAAAGCCGTGAAGATCGGCGGCCTTCAGGGCGCGGACAAGCTCGGCCGGCGCCTGCTCGCCCTGCACCTGGCTGGGGTAAATGCGCACCTGTGCGCGCGGCCAGCGCCTGGCCAGAACGTGGAGAATGTCGCGAATGGCGGCACCGGAAGGCGAGGTTACAACGCTGATGCGCTCGGGCCAGCGCGGCAGATCCTTCTTGCGTGCCTGGTCAAACAGGCCCTCGGCCTCAAGCTTTTTCTTGAGCGCTTCGAACGCCCGGGCCAGCGCACCGGCGCCGGCCTCCAGCAGGCCGTCGGCAATCAGCTGGTAGTCGCCGCGCGGCTCATACAGCCCCAGTCGCCCGCGGGCCAGCACCTGCATGCCGTTTTCGGGCCTGAAACCCAGGCCGGCAGCGCTGCGCCGAAACAGGGCGCAGCGAATCTGGGCGCGCTCGTCCTTGATGGAAAAATACAAGTGACCGGAAGGCGGGCGGGCCAGATTGGAGATCTCGCCGGCAATCCACAGGCGCGGAAAGCCGGCTTCAAGGTGAACCCGGACCTCGCGATTGAGCTCGACCGGGCTGTAAACTCTGGTTTCGGGACCTGGGGCTGAAAGCGACATGGCGGTCAATTATAGCCGTGCAGAACTGCCGGGCGGCAGCAGTGCACTGCCAGCTGCGGCCATCACGTGGCGCTGTCAGCCAGGCCTTCAACGATTTCAAGTGCCTTTGAGGCGTGCTGCTGCGGCGCAATGCCGTCCTCGTCTGAAGAAAGCCGCGCAATGACCCGGCCGCTGCTGTCGAGCACAAAAGTGACGCGCGGCAGTACGCCATGCGAGAGAGGCTGTCCGCGGCTGTCGGTGGCGCCTTCCGGCACCTCCCGCAGCTCCAGGCCATAGCGTTTGCCTATGCTGCCGTCCAAATCGGAGGCCACGGCAAACTTGCCGGCGCAAAAATCGGGATCGGCCGAGAATTCGTTGAGCTTGTCCACGGGGTCGGCTGAAACACCAATAATGGTTGCGCCGGCCTCGGCAAAGCGCTCGTGGTGGCTGGCGAAGGCATGCGCCTCGATATCGCAGCCACGGGTAAATGCGGCCGGAAAGAAGTACACCACCACCGGGCCATCGGCCAGGGCCTCCTGCAGGCTGAACTCCACGGCCTGTCCGTCAAGGCTGGCCGCGGCGACAAAGTCTGGCGCCTGGCGGCCTTCATCCAGCGCTGTTGCATTTGCTGCCAGCACCAAAAGTGCCAGCAGGGCCGCAGCGCCCGCAATTGTTCGTGTCCTGTTCATTTGTTCGTCTCCTCAGTGCTCAAGTCGGCCCTTGTTGGACTATCATCATGATGCCCGAGTTCGAGCTGCGGCAGGCTCAAATCGCTGATTTGTGCCGGCAGATTGATTTCCAGCCCAACCAATGGTGATTGAATGCTGCCCATTATTTCCCGTTTATCTTGCCTGGCTGGCCTGCTGCTGGCCGGCACTGCCACTGCCGGTGGCGCCCTGACCAACGCCAGCATTTACACAATGGATGACGAGCAGCCAACGGCCAGCGCAATGGCCTGGGATGACAGCGGCCGCATTGTGTTTGTTGGCAGTGAAGAAGCGCTTGAAAAACGCTTTGCGGATATTGAGCCCATGGATGCCGGCGGTCGTGCGGTGCTTCCGGGGCTGATAGACGCTCACGGCCACGTCATGGGATTGGGTCTGGCCAGGCTGCGTGCCGATCTGACAGGCGCCGGCAGTGTTGAAGAGGTGCTGCAGCGCCTGCAGGCGCACGCCGAAAAGCTGCCCGAAGATGCCTGGCTTGTCGGCCGCGGCTGGGATCAGACCCTTTGGGACGGCGGCGAGTTTCCGAATGCCCGCGATCTTGACCGGGCCTTTCCCGAACGTCCGGTGTGGCTGGTGCGGGTGGATGGCCACGCCGGCTGGGCCAACAGCGCGGCCATGGAGAAAGTCGCGCGCGATCTGTCGGGCAGCTGGCAGCCCGATGGCGGTGAAATTCGCCGCGATGATGAAGGTCGCCCCAGCGGGGTATTTATTGATTCTGCCATGCGGTTTGTAAGTGCCGGAGTGCCCGAGCCGGGGCGCGCCGAGCGTGAACGGGCGCTGCAGCTGGCCCTGGATGAGCTGGCTTCGGTGGGTCTGACAGGCGTGCATGACATGGGCACCAGCCTGGACGACTTCGAGCTGTTTCGCCAGCGCGAAAAAGACGGCGGGCTGACAGCGCGCATTACAGCCATGGCCGATGGCGACAGCGACATGCTTGACTGGCTGTGCTCGAACGGCCGCCATGCCGGCAGCCATCTTGCAGCGCACGGCGTCAAGCTGTACGCCGACGGCGCCCTGGGCAGCCGCGGCGCAGCCCTGCTGGCCGAATACAGCGACGATGCCGGCAACAGCGGGCTGCTGTTTCACTCCGATGATGAGCTTGAAGCATTGATTGGGCGCGTTATGGGCTGCGGCCTGCAAACGGCTGTGCATGCCATTGGCGATGCCGCCAATCGGCAGGTCATCAGCGCGCTGGGAGCCGCGCAGAAGGCCCGCCCCGACAATCCCGGGCGGCACAGGGTGGAACATGCACAAGTTGTTCATCCCGATGATTTTGACCGACTGAAGGAATACCGCCTCATTGCCAGCATGCAGCCGGTTCATGCCACCTCCGACATGCGCTGGGCGGGCGAGCGCCTGGGTGATGACCGGCTGCAGGGCGCCTATGCCTGGCAAACCATGAAAGAAAAGGGCATCCCCCTGGCTTTGGGTTCTGATTTTCCGGTTGAATCACCCAATCCATGGATTGGAATTCATGCGGCCGTTACGCGCCAGCGCAGCGGGCAGCCCGCCGGCGGCTGGCTGCCCGAGCAGCGCCTGAGCCTGAAACAGGCCCTTGAGGGCTTTACAATTGACGCAGCGATGGCCGGGTTTTCCGAGCATTCCGTGGGCAGCCTTGAGGTCGGCAAGCTGGCTGATTTCATTGTGGTTGATGCCAATCCCTTTTCAGTCGAGCCCGATGAACTGCAAAATATTGGCGTGGTCACAACCGTGACGGGCGGCAGGGTGGTGTTTGAGCGCGAGCGCACCCTGAACAATCAGGCCGCACCTTAAAAACGTTCTGTTGTCAGCCGCAGCGCGGCAGCTGCACAAAATTTTTGATTTGGAGAGGTTTTCAGTGAGCTCAACTGTTGTGATCGTCATTGGGGTTGTTGCCGGATTCATCGCCGGAGGGCTGGTTGTATGGCTGCTTGGAGCCCGGCGCCGTCACGAGCCGACGGTGGGCCAGCTCAAGGCCGAAAACGAGCGTTTTCGCGAAGAGGTCAATGCTCACTTCGTGCGTTCTGCGCAGCTGATCAACGAACTGACCGACAGCTACAAAAAAGTGTTTGATCACCTCAGCGATGGTGCCGAGCGCCTGGTCGATCCAAAAACCATGCGCGAGCGCATGCCACAGGTGGGTCGACAGGAGGTTCGCCTGCGCCATATCGGCAGCTCGTCGGCCGGTGACAGCAGTTCGGGTGATGTCGCTGTCGAACCGCCGGCCGACTTTGTCAGCGACAGCCGGAGCCGCGACAAAGGCGCACATACTGAAAGGGGCGCCGCCGCCGCGCAGCACGACGGCGAGGCGGCTGCCGGGCGCGCCGGAGGGGGCGCAAATGCCGGGAGTGAAACGAGCCGGGTCAAAAAGGGCGGGGACGCCTGACCGGCGGCGCCATCAACGCGAGGCTCCTCAGCCGCAAGGCTCTAAAACCGGTGGCTCCAGACCAGCGACCAGCTGTTGACGCCCTGATTGGGCTTTTTGAGGCTGGCGTTGGAGTAATGAATGACGCGCAGCGCCAGCGTGTTGCGGGCGCCAATATGCACTCCAGCGCCGAAACGGTCCTCAAAGTGCAGCCGCGACCCCAGGTTGCGGTTGCTGACAAGGTTGGATGAAAACCACGCCGCGCCAATTCCGGCTTCAACAAACGGCTGCCAGCCCCGGGCGTTGAAGTTCCAGACAAACACCGGTGACGCCGAAATTGAATACCTGTCCCGGCCGTGGCGGGCGGCTTCCCACCACGTGGCGCCGGCCGTCCAGTAGCCGCTCAGATAGCCCGACTCACCCTCATACAGGCGGTTTTTGAAAGGGGTTCTGGCGCTGATGTTGAGCGTGGCTTCGCCGTTGTTGGTAAAGCCGGGCGCTATCAGCATATCGGCCGATATGCCGGCGGCCTGCACTGTCCATGAACACAGGGCAAGAATAATAATGGCCGCCATGCAAGGGCGGACGGGGCACGTTTTTCGATTGGGCACAACGGCATCCTGCAGGTTGTGAAACAACAGGCTGGCAAGGTTAACCCATTGGCCGGGTCTTTTGCCCAGCAAGGTGTTTGCGGCCGGCTCGACAGGGCAGGGCCGGCCCCTCGTTTCAGGTAGACTTGCAGCGATTCGCACTCTGCCAGGTCAATGTCATTGTCCAACCATGAATTCTTTGCCACCGCTCCGCTGGGGCTCAACGATCTGCTGGCCGCCGAGCTCGTTTCGCTGGGCATTCAAAGCGCCCGTCCGCAGCGCGGTGGCGCGGTTTTTTCAGGCACGCTTGCCGATGCCTACCGCGTGTGCCTGTGGTCGCGCCTGGCCAGCCGTGTTCTGTTGCCGGTTCACCACTTTGCAGCCCGCAATGACAGCGAGCTGTACAAGGGCGTACAGAACGTTGAGTGGCGCCGTCACCTGTCGGTCGACAATACCCTGGCGGTGGATTTCAGCGGTATCCGGCCGCGCATTTCACACAGTCATTTTGCGGCCCAGCGCGTAAAGGACGCCGTGGTCGACCAGCTGCGCAGCTCCACCGGGGTTCGTCCTTCGGTGGATTTGCAGGCTCCAGATGTGCGCATCAACGTGCATATGAACCGTGATCGGGTCAGCGTGGCCGTGGATCTTTCCGGCGACAGCCTGCACAGGCGCGGCTACCGCGCAAGCGGTGTGGCAGCGCCGCTGAAGGAAAACCTGGCGGCGGCCATGCTGATGAGGGCCGACTGGCCGGCCGTGGCGTACGGCAGGGGCGGGTTTGTCGACCCCATGTGCGGCTCGGGCACGCTGGCGGTGGAAGCGGCCTGGATGGCCACGGACACGGCGCCGGGGCTGATGCGAACCCGCTTCGGATTTCAGCGCTGGCTGCAGCACGATGACGCGGCATGGAAGGACCTGATAGACGAGGCGCTGGAGCGACAGGAAAAGGGCATGCGGAATGCCGTGCCCATGGCCGCTTTTGATCATGACAGGCTGGCGGTCAGATATGCCATGAGCGGCGTAAAAAATGCCGGGCTTGAAGGCCTTGTTCATGTTGAGCGCCGCGAGCTGGCCGAAGCCTCGCCGCCGGCCAAAACCGCCGGCGGGTTGGTGGCGGTCAATCCGCCGTATGGCGAGCGCATGGAAGCTGACGATGAGCTGGCGCAGCTTTACCGCCTGCTGGGCGATACCCTGCGCAACAGCTTTCCCGGCTGGCGGGCCATTGTTCTGAACGGCGCCGGCTGCCGCATCGGCCTGCGGCCCGAAAGAAGCTGGCAGATGCTCAACGGCCCCATAGAGTGCCGGCTTGAGCTGTTCCAGCTGGATTCGAGCAGCTGAGGCCGGACCGAAACCGGTGGCTGCTCAGTCGCCGTTGTCCTTGAGTCCGTTGTCGTTCCCGGTGTCCGCCCTGTGCCTTTCAGGGCCGGGCGCAAAATAGAGCAGCAGCCAGCCGGCCTGGGGGGTAAAACTGTGCTCGCGCGAATAGAGCCGGAATTTCCCTTCAGGTGAAACGCGTCCGATCAGCAGCCAGTCGGTGCCGGCCTTGCCCAGCTTTTCTTCCATGCTTTCCAGGTCAAAGTTCTGGCTCAGGCGGGTGGTCTTGATGACCCAGCCATCCTTGATGAGCCTGTCCAGGGTGGAGGCGTCGGTGGGCGGTTCGAAGGCAAAGTAGCCACGCTGCTGCAGGGTCAGCCGCCGGCGCTTGTTTTTGGATTCGCTGTTGGGGGCCAGCTGAAAGGTTCGGTGGTGGCCAAACTGCGCGCCCAGCGCCTTGCACACCAGCGCGTTGTAGTAGTAATTGTCGGTGGCGCACAGAAGGTAGCTAAGGTGCTCGATTTCCAGCTCCTGGTCGGCGTGTTCGGACAGCAGCTCGCCATAATAGACATCTACGCCATCCATGCGCGCATGCTTGATGCGCTTCCAGGCGCCTTCGGCAATCATGACCTTGACGCCCAGTTCATTCAGCGCCCGCGCCAGGGCGCGATTCCATTCCGTGGCGCCGACAATCAGCAGCCCGTTGGCTTCTTCGGCCGCCAGCCCCAGCCGGCGCGCCAGGGGGCTGAGCGTGGCGCCATGAAAAACGACCGTGACCAGAATGACCATGAAAATCAGCGGCATGAACGCTTCGGCCTCAGGATGGCCGGCAGCGATCAGGGCCGGGCCGAAGAGTGCTGAGGTGGCCGCGGCCACAATTCCGCGCGGTGCAATCCAGGCCAGCAAAACGCGATCCTGCCAGCGCATGGGGGCGCGAATGGTGGCCAGCCCGATGCTCAGCGGCCTGACGACAAAAAGAATTGAGGCAACAAACAGGACTGCCGGCAGGCCTATGGCCTGCAAATGAGTCACGTCCAGCTGGGCGGGAATCACGATGAACAGCACTGAAACCAGCACCACCGACAGGTTTTCCTTGAAGTGGCGCAGCGGCTCGCGCTCCACAAGCTGCATGTTGCCCAGCACCAGGCCCATGATGACCACGGTAAGCAGACCGGCCTGGTCCAGGACCAGATTGCTGATCCAGAATCCGGCCAGAACCAGAACGGTGAGAATGGGCGGCTTGAGATGCGCCGGCACCCCGCCGCGTCGATAAAACCAGCCGGTCAGCCAGCCACCCAGGCCGCCGAGCAGGCCGGCAATGCCAACTGCTTTGGCCAGGCCGGGCAGAGTGGCTGTCCAGCCTTCTGCCGACGTGGTGAAATACTGCAGGGCCAGCACTGCCAGCAGCACGCCTATGGGATCGTTGACGATGCTTTCCCACTTGAGCAGCGAGGCCGATTCCTTGTTGAGCCTGGCCTGGCGCAGCAGGGGCTGGATAACCGTGGGCCCGGTAACCACCAGGATGGCGCCCATAACGACCGCCACGGCCCACGGCAGCCCGGCGATGTAAAACGCGGCCAGCGTGCCCAGCACCCAGGCAAACAGCGGCCCCAGGGTAACCATTCGTAAAATGCCGTGCCCGGCCCGCCTGAGCTCGCCCAGCTTGAGGTCCATGCCACCCTCGAACAGGATGATGGCAACGCCCAGGCCGATAAGCTCGTTGACGTGGCCGGTGGGCAGCGTCAGATCGATGACGCCGGTGATGGGGCCAAGAATGAGACCGGTGGTTATCAGAATGACGATGGCCGGAACGCGCAGCAGCCAGGCAATCCACTGGCTGGCCAAACCGGCTGTCACGATGATCAGCAGTAGCGTGGCGATATGCATCGCGCGATTCTAGCAGCAGTGATTCCGCGAAGGAACCGTTTTTAACAAATATTTTCCGACCAAAACATGTGTTTGAAAGCGGTAATTGAAAAGAGCGGGCTTTTGCATCATGTTCACTACAACCCCCTTCAATACATGCTTCATGACCGAACTGCCCGCCACAATGAAAGTTGCCTTTGTTCGCCGGACGGGGCCGGCAGACAGCATCAGCACTGGTCGCTGGCCGGTGCCTGAATGCGGGCCCGCCGATGTGCTGATCAAAGCCTCGGCGCTGGCCGTCAATCATGTCGACCTGTTCGTTCGCTCCGGCGCCTATCAAACACCCCTGCCCATGCCGTTTGTTATCGGGCGCGACTGCGTGGGCCGGGTTGTGGCTGCAGGCTGCGGGGTTGATGACTTTTCAGTCGGCGATTTTGTGTGGTGCAACAGCCTGGGTTACGAGGGTCGACAGGGCAGTTTTTCCGAATATGTGCTGGCGCCGGCAGATCGCGTTTATGCACTTCCGGCAGGCGTTGATCCACAGCGGGCGGTTGCCGCGCTGCATACCGGCGCGGCCGCCTGGCTGGGGCTGTTTCGGGAAGGCCGTCTTCAGAGTGGAGACACGGTGTTCATTGCCGGTGCCGCCGGCGGGGTTGGCAGCGCGGCGGTTCAGATGGCACGGGCCACCGGCGCCCGCGTGCTGGCCACGGCTGCCGCCGCGGACGCCCGCTGGGTGGCTTCCCTGGGCGCTGAACATGTTCTTGATTACCGCGATCCGGACCTGACCGCCAGGCTGCTTGACCTGGCCGCCGGCGCAGTGGATGTTTACTGGGACCAGTCGGGCCGCCACGACTTTGATCAGGCCTTGCAAATGCTGGCGTCCGGCGGTCGCATCATTGTCAGCGCCGGGCTTGACGCCGTGCCCGCACTGCCGGTTGGCAAACTTTACACCCGCGACGCCAGCCTGCGCGGATTTGCGCTCAGCAACGCCTCAAAAAAGGATTTGGCGCGCGCGGCGCGCACCGTCAACGCCCACCTTGAGTCAGGCCGGCTTGAAGTGCGCATTGCAAAAACACTGACGCTTGAAGAGGCTGCACAGGCCCACCGGCTGCTGGAGACAGATGGCCAGTCCAGGCTGCGCGGGCGCATTGTCGTTTTGCCCTAGGTTTGCCAGCGGCGGTCAGCACCTGCTGCCATCGGCAAATTTATGGTGCGTCTTTGCTGTTAAAATTCTGTTTGTCCACCCGGCTTTCATATTGGACAAGCGTGAAAAAAGACGTCAAAAACAGCGTCCAAATCCAGGGCGACCAGGTTGTCAAGACATTTATTGTCGGCAACAGGCGGCGGCGCCGCTTTCGGCGCGAGCGCCTCGCGCTGGAACGCCTGCAAGGCATTGACGGCATTCCCCAATTGCTTGCCTTTGACGAAAACAGCCTGAACTTGACCATGGAGCGCATACCTGGCTGCTCTTTTGAGCAGGCGAAGAGCGTGGATGACGACTTTTTCATACGGCTGGGCGAGCTGGTGGAGGCCATGCTCAAACGCGGTGTGGCGCGCCATTCAATGCCGCCACGCGATGTCATCGTCAGGCCCGATGGGACGCCCGGCCTGGTGGACTACGAAAGAATCACCCTGCGTTATATGCGCTACAGCCCGGTTTGGGCGCTGTCGTGCATGATCAGCCGTTTTCACCTGCTGCGCCTGATCGGCAAACACCGACCGGATTTGCTGACGCCGGCGCAGAAAAGAAAGCTTGGCTGGCAGCTTAAGGGCCAGCGCCTGTTTCGGCGCTGGATAGAGTGGCGGCGGGCGCATTTTGTCGAACCTGAACGGTGATTTGCGCGCAAGCGGGGCGTTTTTGTGAAATGCTCTGCTTTTTAACTTGATTTTTGCCCGCCGGTTGTGTTCTTATTGGCCCCATGAGCAAACTCACCGCCTCAAGCAAGGTTTCTGCAGTTCGGCACCCGGTGTCTTCCGGAGCTGTTGCTTCTGCCTGCGGCGGTGTCGTGTTGCACGCACAAAACAGCAATAACCAAAATAATCAAAACAACGCCCACAACCGGCGGGGTTGCGTGTAGCTCACCTGTTTTTTTGAATACACCAAAGCCCGCCCCCAGCGGGCTTTGGTGTTTTTGGCCTGCTGGTGGCAACCAACCATCAGGAGGTCAGTGTCTTGTCTTCTCTATTTGCAATTTTTGAAATCGATGCCGGCGATGATCTTGCCGCGCTGCGCCGGATTGCCCTGGACTGCTCGCTAAAGCAGCGCCACCGCGGCCCGGACCATACCCGCGTTCATGCCGACAGCAATGCCGTGCTTGTGCAGGAGCAGCTGGCGGCTGCCGGACCAGACTCGGTGTCTCCGCACTTGCATTGCCGAACCACTGGTGTGACGGTGGCTCTTGATGGGCATATCAGCAACGACGGTGCGTTGCGCAAGGGGTTCGACAATCTGTCAGCGGACTGCAGCGCACAGCAGCTGATGGGCACGCTGTACCGGCGCCACGGATCCGGGCTTGTGTCCCGGCTCGAAGGCGCATTTGCCCTGGCGTTGAGCGACCCGGACAGCACGGGCTATTTCATTGCCCGCGATCCTGTCGGGGTTTGTCCGCTTTATTGGGGGCACGACAGCCACGGGCGGCTGTGCGTGGCTTCCGAGCTCAAGGCCCTGGCGGATATTTGCAGCGATGTTTCCGAATTCCCCGCCGGCCATGTCTATGACAGCAAGCAGGGGCTGAACCGGTACTACGAGCGCCCCTGGCGGGACTATGCCGCCACCCGGGGCATTGTTCTGACGGCACGTGATGTGCGCCGGGCCTTCAAGGCCGCAGTCAGCCGCAACCTGGCGCAGGAGGCGGCCTACGGGGTGCTGTTGTCGGGCGGACTGGATTCGTCACTGCTGGCGGCCTGCGTGGCGCGCCGGCGCTCCAGGCTGGCGGCCAGGGCCGGCGTTGCGGCCCTGCCCCTGCACTCATTTGCCGTTGGGCTGAAAGACTCGCCCGACCTGGCGGCCGCTCAAAAAGCCGCCGACGCGCTGGGCACCGTTCATCACAGCGTGATCTACAGCGTCCAGGAGGGGCTGGATGTCCTGCCGGAAGTTATCCGGCACATAGAAAGCTACGATGTCACCACCGTGCGCTCTTCCATACCCATGTATCTGATGGCCAGAAGAATTCGGGCCATGGGCATTCGCATGGTGTT
>DATGSU010000008.1:0-5910 GCA_035302305.1 Wenzhouxiangella sp.
ATCTGCTTTTCAAGGCCCAGGTTGACGGCCTCGCTTTTGAGATAGGAGGTGACAATATTCCAGGCAATGCGCCCCTTGGTCAGGTGGTCGAGCGTGGAAAATTCGCGCGCCAGCTTGTAGGGCTGGGTGTAGGTGGCCGAATAGGTGGGCGCAAAGCCCAGATGCGTGGTGACCGCAGCCATGGCGGCGATCTGCAGCAGCGTGTCGTGCAGCGGCACCTGCACCGCGTTTCTGATTGCCGGCCGGTGACTGTTCTTGTAAACATCGTAAATGCCGATGACATCGGCCAGAAACACCGCGTCGAACTTGCCGCGTTCCAGCAGGCGGGCCAAATCCGTCCAGTAGTCCAGGTCGCCGTGGCGGCGGCCCTGGTCAGCGGGGTGTCGCCACAGCCCCGGCGAATGCGGGGCCACCGAATTTTGCGTAAAGCCGTTCAATCGAATTTGTTTTTTCATTGGAAAACACCGTATGCGTAAATATTTTTGAAACCCTGCGGACGGGCCCGGGTCATCAAACCGCGAACCCTGCCACGATAATGAAATCTTTAAGCGAAATATAGTCAGGAAAAGTCATGCTAGCCCGCATATTTTGTGAAGTCGATCACATATACGAGCCGTGGCGCAAGTATATATTGGTTAATTTATGCAAACAGATGAGGCTGGCGCCGGCGCAGCCAAAACCGGCGCAGGAAAAATTTTCCCCACCCGGTCAACGCCGTCGGAAAAATGCCAAAAAGGGCCGCAAAAGCGCTGCGGGCAACCCGGAAACTGAACCGCCGGCGGGCCGCCGCTGAAGCGCAACGGATGGCGACCTGCCGCAAGCAAAGACTGTGAAAAGACTGAAACAGGCTGCGCTGTCAGGTGATTTCCGCATCTGTGCGGCTGTCTGCGGCCACGCACAGCGGCAGGCTGAAGGACACCCGCGTGCCGCGGCCGGGCTGGCTGTCAATGTCCAGACGGCCGCCGGCCGCCCCAATGACATCGGCCGCCACCGTCAGCCCCAGCCCGCTGCCGCCGCTTCTGCGGGTGTAAAAGGGCTCTCGCGCACGGGCCAGGGTTTCGCTGTCCATGCCGCAGCCGCTGTCCTCAAGAACGATCAGCGCGCATTCACCACCGCCTGACCGGGCCCGGCTGACGGCAATTTCAAACCGCCCGCCGCGCGGCATGGCAGCGCGCGCGTTGGCGGCCATATTGAGAATTACCAGCTCGAACTCGCCGCGCTCCATGCGCACCGGCAGCGGCCCTGCATGGCGCTGTATTGCCAGGCCGATTTCGGCGCCCAGCAGCTGCCTGAGCATGGGCTGCATGTCGACCAGCGCGGCGTTGACGTCAAAGGATTCCCGGCTGGCCTCGCCCCGGCCGCTGAAGGTCAGCAGGCGCTGGCTGACCGCGCTGGCGCGGCGCGTGGCCGAGTCTATGCCGTCCAGCGCCGCTTCCAGGCTTTGCTGATCGGTGCTGTTCAGGGCCGCCTGCCGGTAGCTCATGATCAGGGTGAGCAGGTGGTTGAAGTCATGGGCCAGCCCGGCCGCCAGGCGGCCGGCCGCCTCGATTTTTTGCGAATGGATAAGCTGGTCATGAACCTGTTCGCGCCGGGCGATTTCTTCGCGCAGCCGGTCGCCGGTTTTCTGCAGTTCGAGCTGGCGCAGCCAGGACGCGCCCAGGGCAGCGCGAAAGGCCGTGGAGGTGCGATCAATGAGCAGGGTCACCAGCAGAAAGACCAGCAGCGTGACAAGGCCGTCGGCGGCAAAATCCCCGGCCGAAACGCCCAGCCTGTTCACATCCACGATCACGCCGGCCGCCACCGCTGCAAAAATCCACGCGTACAGCAGCCACAGCGCCCGCCGGCTGACCATCAGCCCCGCCATGATCAGCCAGGCCATTTGCAGCGGTGCCTGGTAGCGGTTGGCGGTAAAGCCCTGCATAACGTAGGACAGCATCAGGCTGATGGCGATGGCCACCAGAAAGTACCTGACCACCGGCCTGAAACGACCGCGCCGGATGAGCCACACGCCAACGGCCGACAGCGCGGTGATCACGCCGGCCGAAACCAGCGCAACTCCTTCGCCCTTGCGCAGCGGCACATCAACCAGGGCCAGGCGGTAAGCCCACATCAGCGGGACGGCAAGCAGCAGGCACAAAAAAACAACCTGCAGAACCTTTGCGTTGCTGCGGTCAACGGGGTCGGCTATGGGCAGGCGGCCCAGCCACCCGGTCAGCCCCGTCCACAGCGCCCGGCCCCTTGTCACCCAGGAACGCATCAGGCATCCGGGGCGGTGATGAGCACATAGCCCCTGCCGCGCACCACCCGCAGCGGCAGCGCGGGCATGCCGGCCGTTTCAACCTTGCCGCGCAGCCGGTAAATAAGCATGTCCAGCCGGTGCGGGTCGTAGTCGTCCTTGCCGTCGGCCAGACGCTCGACAACCTCCGTTCGCGGCACCAGCTCGCCGGCGGCGCCAAACAACATGCCCAGAAAGGTGCGCTCGGCCTGGTTGAGCGCCACGGTGGCGCCATCGGGCGCATTGAGCTGCCAGCCGCCCTGGCTCAAATGCCAGCCGCGGGGCGCAGCGGCAACAGACGGCGCGCCACCACCCCCCAGGCGGGCCGCCAGGGTGGCAACCGCCGACCTGAGAACGTCCGGGCTGATGGGCTTGGGCAGATACAGATCGGCGCCGGCGTCAAAGCCCGACACCCGCCAGCTGGCCTGGTCATAGCGCGTGAGCATGATGATGCCAATGCCCGGATGCTGCGCCTTGAGCCGGCGCGCCAGGTCCAGGCCGCTGCCGTCGGGCAGCATGACATCCAGTACCGCCAGGTCAAATTCCATGCTGCCCAGCAAATCCTGTGAGTCCCTGAACGAGCCGGCCGCTGTAACTGCCAGGCCGGCCTGCTCAAGCTCGGCCGTCAGCATGCGCTGCAGCTCGATGTCGTCTTCCACCAGCAGCACGCTCAATCCGCCCAGAACAACCCCTTTATGCACAAACCTCACCCCTGTAAAAGCAACATGAAACAATGCCCCGTCTTGTTTTTGCCGCGCGAAGCGGCCCTGCGCCCTTCATGATAATTAACGCTCTCTTTAAAAGACTTTTCTTAACTTGATCATACCCCCTGGCCGGCGACTTATTGGCAATGAATCACCTTTTAAAGGCGCTTGAGTGACTGCGAGCAGGTTTTACAAACCCCAAAAGAATCAAGGGACTGCCAAACCACGAGTATATTTCCTACAGGGTTGAGGTCAAGACGGATCTGTTCAGAAACCCGGCTGTCCGTCACGCTGGCCAGACTCTCTCAAAATCAGCTGCAACGACATGGGACTGGCAACCATTCTTTCGCGCGCCGCAATCGGCATTGAAGCTCCGGAAATTCTGGTGGAAGTCAATCTGTCGCCCGGGCTGCCGGTTTTCGCCATTGTCGGCATGCCCGAAACCGCCGTGCGCGAAAGCAAGGACAGGGTGCGCGCCGCGCTGCGCAATTCCGGCTTTCAGCTGCCCTCCTGGCGCACCACCGTTTCGCTGGCGCCGGCCGACCTGCCCAAGGAAGGCGCGCGCTTTGACCTGCCCATTGCCGTTGGCCTGCTGGCCGCCTCGGGCCAGGTCAGCACCGATAATCTGGACCGCTGGGAATTTATGGGCGAACTGTCGCTGACCGGAAGGCTGCGCGGCATAAAGGCCGCCCTGCCGGCCATTCTGCGCGCCCGTGAGCAGGGCCGCAAACTGGTGCTGCCGCTGGCCAATGCCGAAGAGGCCGGGCTGGTTCGCGGCGCCGACATTTACCTGGCCGAATCCCTGTGCGACGTGGCGGCCGCGCTCAACGGCCACGGCGACCTGCCGCGCCCCCGGCCGCCGGCCGACAGCGAGCACACGCACGGGCCCGACCTGTCGGACGTGCTCGGCCAGTACCGCGCTCGCCGCGCGCTTGAAATTGCCGCCGCCGGCGGCCACAACCTGCTGCTTCTGGGCCCGCCGGGCACCGGCAAGACCCTGCTGGCCTCGCGGCTGCCCGGCATTTTGCCGCCCATGACGGAAACCGAAGCGCTGGAAGCCGCCGCGGTGGAATCGGTGGCCGGCGCCCGCCTGGACCCGGCCACCTGGAGGCAGCGCCGCTTTCGCGCCCCCCATCACACAGCCTCGGGGGTGGCGCTGGTTGGCGGGGGCTCAAGGCCGCGGCCCGGTGAAATCTCGCTGGCCCACAACGGAATTCTTTTTCTGGACGAGCTGCCCGAGTTTTCGCGCCACGTTCTCGAAGTGCTGCGGGAACCGCTGGAATCGGGCCGGGTCATGATTTCGCGCGCCGCCGTACAGGCGGAATTTCCGGCCCGGTTTCAGCTGGTGGCGGCCATGAACCCCTGCCCCTGCGGCTATGCGGGCGACCCGTCCGGGCGCTGCCAGTGCACGCCCGATCAGGCAATCCGCTACCGCAACCGGGTATCCGGCCCGCTGCTCGACCGCATCGACATGCACGTGGAAGTTCCGCGCCAGTCGCTCAGAGACCTGCCCAGGGGCGAATCTTCCAAAGCGGTGCGCAAGCGGGTCATCCAGGCGCGTGACGTTCAGCAGCAGCGCGGCCACATCAACGCCCTCCTGGACGTGGCCGGCATTCGCCGCCACTGCGGGCTGAACAACCACCAGGCCAATCTGCTGGAGGCCGCCTGCGAAAAACTGCGCCTGTCGGCGCGCGCCCACCACCGCATTGTGCGCGTGGCGCGCACCATTGCCGACCTGGCCGGCAGCAAGGCTATCCAGACCGAACATCTGTCCGAAGCCATTGGCTACAGGCAGCTCGACCGCGAACCGCCGCAGCTGGTGCGCATTGCCTGAACCTCGTTTGACCGGGGCTGTCCCAGCGGTATCATTGAATCTGACAGTTTCCGGGAGAGTTCATGAGCCAGTTGGCAAGACTGCTGCTGATCGCCCTTGTTCTGGCGGTCGGGCCAACATGGGCAGCCACCGTCACCACCCGCATTGACGGCGTTGACGGCGAGATGCTGGCCAACGTGCGCGCCAGCCTGTCGCTGGTTCGCGCCCAGGACTTTGACGATGTATCCAGCCTGCGGCTGCGGCAAATGGCCGATGACGCCCGCGACGAGATCAGGCAGGCCCTGCGTCCTTTTGGCTACTACAGCCCGCAGGTGCGGGTGCGCCTCGAAAGACCCGGCCAGAGCGATTCGCCCTGGCAGGCCAACATCAGCATCCGGCCCGGCGAGCCGGTGACCATCAACCAGCTGGAGATTGTCATCGCCGGCGATGGCGAAAAAGACCCCGAGCTGGCCCGCTGGCAGGCCGACTGGCCGCTGCAGCCCGGCGCGCGGCTCGATCATCGCCGGTGGGAAGAGGCGCTGCATGACCTTGAGCGACTGGCGGAGGAACGCGGCTACTTTCAGGCCCGCTACAGCCAGTGCGGCGTGCGCGTTGACCCCGATCGCCACAGCGCCGACATCAAGGTGGTTTACGACACCGGCCCGCGCTACGTTTTTGGCGGCTACCGCTACGACGACAACACCTTTGGCCGGCGCCTGATGGATCGCCTCAGCATTCTGGAGCCCAACGAGCCCTACAGCCTCAGGCGCCTGGACCGGCAGCGCGAAACGCTTGCCGGCACCGGCCTGTTCAAGCGGGTGGTGGTCGAGCCCGACCACGACAACGACCGGCACGAGGTCAACCTGGACTACCGGCTGGAGCCGCGCCTGCCCAACACCTGGCGCACCACGCTGGGTTTTGGAACCGACACCGGCGCCCGGCTGCAGCTGGGCTGGACCCGGCATTACCTGTCCTCGCGCGGCAACAGCCTGGACATCGGCGCGGGTGTCCAGCAGCGCCGCAACGAATACGTCATCCAGGCCGACTATCTGCACCCGCGCGGCAGCGATCCGGGCGATTTCCTCACCGCCGGCACGCGCCTCAAAAGCGAGCAGGAC
>DATGSU010000009.1:0-5715 GCA_035302305.1 Wenzhouxiangella sp.
ACGCAAGCGCGTGGTGCGCGACAAGAATGTGGGTCCGCTGATCGAAACCGACATGACGCGCTGCATTCACTGCACGCGCTGCGTGCGCTTTCTCGAAGAAATTGCCGGCACCAGCGAGCTGGGCGGCATGAACCGCGGCGAGCACCTTGAAATCGGCACCTTTGTGGAGCGCAACATCAACTCGGAGCTGTCGGGCAACATCATCGACCTGTGCCCGGTGGGCGCGCT
The DNA here is from genome assembly GCA_035302305.1 of Wenzhouxiangella sp. GTDB lineage: Bacteria > Pseudomonadota > Gammaproteobacteria > Xanthomonadales > Wenzhouxiangellaceae > Wenzhouxiangella. The sequence goes on from DATGSU010000009.1 coordinate 229, forward strand.
CACCAACAAGCCGTTCAGGCACACGGCGCGGCCGTGGGAAATGCGCGCGCGCAAATACATTGGCACGCACGACTGCGTGGGTTCGCACCTTTTCTATCACACGCGCGGGCCCAAAATCATGCGCGCCGTGCCGCGCGACAACGAGCCGGTCAACGAATGCTGGCTGTCCGACCGCGACCGCTACAGCCACTTTGGGCTGCAGTCCGAACAGCGTCTGAAGGTGCCGCTGGTCAAGCAGGACGGCAAGTGGTACGAAACCAGCTGGGAAGATGCCCTCAAGGCGGCCGGCCGCGCCCTGGGCGGCGCCGTTGAAACACACGGCGGCAGCGAACTGGGCGTGCTGGTCTCTGCGCGCGCCACGAACGAAGAGCATTATCTGGCCGCCAGCCTGGCCCGCTCCCTGGGCAGTGAAAACATTGATCACCGCCTGCGTCTTCTGGACTTTTCCCACCCGCACAGCGGGCGTGGCCAGCTCGACGTGGCCAGCGAAAAGCTGTCCACGGCCGACGCCGTTTTTCTGGTCGGCAGCAATATCCGCCATGAGCAGCCCATTTACGGTCAGCGCGTGCGCGCCGCCTGGCGCCTGGGCGGGGCAAAAATTGCCGACCTCAACAGCATTGCCTTTGACTTCCATTTTGACCTTGAGCAGCGGCTCATCGTGCCGCCGCAGGCCATGGTTGACACCTTTGGGCGCGTTGCCCGCGCCGCGGCCGAGCTGACGGATACGGCGCTTCCCGACGGCCCGCTGGGCGATTTTCTGAAAGAGCGCCATCCTGAAAATGAAACGCGGCAGGTGGCCGCCATGCTCAGGGAATCGGCCAGCGGCATTCTGTTGCTGGGCGACCAGGCGCTCAACCACCCGGAAAGCGGGTGGCTGAGAACCATTGCGGAATGGACTGCCAAAACTCTGGAGGTCGCCCTGATGGTGCTTCCGGGGCCGGCCAACAGTGAAGGCGCCTGGCGGGCGGGCAGCGTGCCCGGCCCGCAGGGCCTGAACGCGCGCGCCATGCTCGAAAAAGGCCGGCGCGCCTATCTGCTGTGGGACATCGAGCCCGATCTTGATCTGGCCGATCCGTCAACCGCCGCCGCGGCGCTGGAAAATGCCAGCTCGGTGGTTGCCGCCAGCGCATTTGACAACGAAGTGCTGCGCCAAACGGCCGACGTGCTGCTGCCGCTGGCACCGGCGCCGGAAACGGACGGCACCTGGATCAATGCCGACGGGCACGAAGTGGCGCTGACTGCCGTTGGCCGGCCGGTTGGCCAGGCGCGCGCCGGCTGGAAAATTCTGCGCCTGCTGGGCGAGCAGCTCGGTGCCGCCGGCTTTGATTTTGCCATGCTGAATGAAGTGACCGGCAAGGCGCAGGCAGCCACTGTGCCAGAACAGCCGGCAGTCGGGCTTGAGCCACCTTTTGAAGGCGAGGGTGATACCCTGTGGCGCACCGGCGAGGTGCCCATTTATGCCGGTGACAGCCTGTTGCGCCACTCGCAGCCGCTGCAGGACACCGACCATGCGGCGGCTGCAGTGTGCGCCATACACGCATCCACCGCCCGCCGCCACGGGCTTGAAGATGCCGAACGCGTGCGCGTTATCCAGGGCGAGCACAGCGCAGAACTGGATCTGGTCATTGACGACCGCATTGCGCCGGGCGCCGTTGGCCTGCCGGTGGCTGTGCCCGAAGTGAGCGGTCTGGGCCCCGGTGGCGGAGACATTAAAGTGGAGGTGCCGTCATGAGCGACCAGCTGATCACGCTGATCTGGACGGTGGTCAAGATCATCGCAATCATACTCCCCATCACGATTGCGGTGGCCTACTACACCTATTTCGAGCGCAAGATCATCGGCTACATGCACGCCCGCCAGGGGCCCAACCGCATCGGGCCGTGGGGGCTTATCCAGCCCTTTGCCGACGTCTTCAAGATGCTGTTCAAGGAGCTGATCATTCCGCTCAACGCCAGCAGGTTTCTGTATTTGCTGGCGCCGCTGCTGGCGCTGATGCCGGCGCTGGCGGCCTGGTCGGTCATTCCGTTTGCCGACGGGGTGGTGCTGGCCGATGTGGACGCCGGCCTGCTGCTGGTGGTGGCGCTCAATGCCATCAGCGTCTACGGGATTTTGCTGGCCGGCTGGGCCTCCAACTCAAAATACGCGCTGTTTGGCGGCCTGCGCGCAGCGGCCCAGACCATTTCATATGAAATTCCCATGGGTTTTGCCGTGGTGGGCGTGGTGGCCATGTCCGGCACGCTCAACCTGACGGCCATTGTCGATGCCCAGGCCGGCAGCATTCTGTCGTGGTACTGGCTGCCCCTGCTGCCGTTGTTCGTCATCTTCTTCATTGCCGGCGTGGCCGAAACCAACCGTCTGCCGTTTGACATGGCCGAGGGTGAAACCGAAATTGTGGCCGGCTTTCACGTTGAATATTCCGGCGCGGCCTTTGCGGTGTTTTTCCTGGCCGAATACGCGTCCATGATCCTCATATCCGCGCTGGCATCGCTGGTGTTCCTGGGCGGCTGGCTGTCTCCCTTTGCCGGCATTCCGGGCGTGGGCAAAACGTTTCTGGCCACCCCGGGACCGCACTGGTTGCTGGCCAAGACCCTTGTTTTCTGCTTTCTGTTTGTGTGGTTTCGGGCCACCTTTCCGCGCTTTCGCTATGACCAGATCATGCGCCTGGGCTGGAAGGTGTTTATTCCCATTACCATTGTCTGGGTCATGGTGGCCGGCGTGTTCCGCTACCTGGGCTGGTTTGGAGCCTGACAGAGGTTTTGTATGCAAGCGTTAGTCCGCTACATTCGTTCGCTGTTTCTCGTCGAGCTTTTCCAGGGTATGGCCGTGACCTGGCGCTTTGGTATGGCGCCCAAGTTCACGCTGCACTACCCGGAAGAGAAAACACCGGCATCGCCGCGTTTTCGGGGGCTGCACGCGCTGCGGCGCTACCCCAACGGCGAAGAACGCTGCATTGCCTGCAAGCTGTGCGAGGCGGTGTGCCCGGCGCTGGCCATTACCATTGTCTCGCACAACCGCGACGACAACACCCGGCGCACCAAAACCTATGACATCGACCTGTTCAAGTGCATCTACTGCGGCTTTTGCGAAGAATCCTGCCCGGTGGATTCAATCGTGCTGACCGACATTGCCGAATATCACATGGAAGAGCCCGAAGAGCGCGTCATCAACAAGCAGCAGCTGCTGGAAGTGGGTGACCGTTTTGAAGAAAGAATTGCCGATTACCGTGCGCGCGACGCACGCTACCGCTAAGGATTGACCTGCCATGCCGGTTATGGAAATTGTTTTTTATCTGTTCAGCGCCATCATGCTGGCTTCTGCCATTTGCGTGGTATCGGTGGGCAATCCGATTCACGCCGTCATGTTTCTGGTGCTCAGCTTTTTTTCGGCCGCCTGCATATGGATGCTGCTGCAGGCCGAGTTTCTGGCCATTATTCTGATGCTGGTGTATGTCGGCGCCGTCATGGTGCTGTTCCTGTTTGTGGTCATGATGCTGGAAGTCAACATGGCCGCCATTCGGGAAGGCTTTGTGCGCTATTTACCGGCCGGGCTGCTGGTGGCGGTGGCCATGGCGATCCAGATGCTCATGGTCATCTGGACGCGCGGCATGGAGCTGGTGCCCATGCCGCCGGCCGAGGAAAAGGGCTTCAGCCACACCTTTGATCTGGGCGAGCTGCTCTACACCGATTATCTTTATGCGTTCGAAATAGCCGGCGCCCTGCTGCTGGTTGCCATTGTGGCGGCCATCGCGCTCACCCAGCGCCAGCGTTCGGACGCCAAATACCAGGATGCCAGCCAGCAGGTGCGCGTGCGCCCGGAAGAGCGCATGCGCATCGTCAAGATGAAAAGCGAAGGAGGAGAGGCCTGATGCTTACCCTGGCGCACTTCGTCACCCTGGGTGCACTGCTGTTTTGCATCGCCGTTGCGGGTATTTTCATCAACCGCAAAAACGTGCTCATCCTGCTCATGTGCATTGAGCTGATGCTGCTGGCGGTCAACATGAACTTCATCGCCTTTTCGCGCTTTCTCGACGTGCTCGACGGCGAGGTGTTCGTGTTTTTCATCCTGACCGTGGCGGCTGCCGAAGCGGCCATCGGGCTGGCGCTGCTGGTGGTGCTGTATCGCAACCGCCGCTCGATCAGCGTTGATGACATTGCCGAGCTCAGGGGATGACCGGAGCCGGCTGCAACTTTGTGCAATTGAACCGTCAATTGAGCAATCTCGTTTATTCGGGGAGTGTCCGTGAGTACTGAAACCGCACTGCTGTTGATACCGCTGCTGCCGCTGATTGGCAGCGCCCTGTCCGGGCTGCTGCGCCTGCAGGTGGGACGCGCCGGAGCGCACTGGATCACCATTCTGGCCGTGGCCGGGTCGGCGCTGCTGTCGGCCTGGATTGCCTGGCAGGTGTTTTTTCAGGGCCTGCCCAGAATGGACTACACCGTCTACACCTGGATGCTGACCGACGGCATTCACTTCCAGATCGGTTTTCTGGTCGACAGCCTCACCGCCCTGATGATGGTGGTCGTGACTTCGGTGTCGCTGATGGTGCACATCTACACCATCGGCTACATGCACGACGACCCTGGCTACCAGCGTTTTTTCTCGCACATCAACCTGTTTACCTTCGCCATGCTCATGCTGGTGATGGCCAACAACTTCATGATGCTGTTCTTCGGCTGGGAAGCCGTGGGGCTGGTGTCGTACCTGCTCATCGGCTTCTGGTTCCAGCGCGAATCGGCCGTCAAGGCCAACCTCAAGGCGTTTCTGGTCAACCGCGTGGGCGACGTGGCCTTTGCCGTGGGCATAGGCGGCGTGCTGGTCTATTTCGGCTCGCTGGACTATTCCACCGTGTTTGCAGGCGTGTCCGAAGTGGAAGGCACAACCATCAGCCTGTTTGGCCAGAAAGAGGTTCTGGTCACCACCGTCATCAGCATTTGCCTGTTCATTGGCGCCATGGCCAAATCCGCCCAGGTGCCGCTGCACGTGTGGCTGCCCGATTCCATGGAAGGCCCGACGCCCATTTCCGCGCTTATTCACGCGGCCACCATGGTCACTGCCGGCATCTTCATGGTGGCACGTATGTCGCCCATTTTTGAAACCTCCGAGGTGGCCCTCAGCTTCATTCTGGTCATCGGAGCCATCACCGCCCTGTTCATGGGGCTGGTGGGCATCGTCCAGAACGACATCAAGCGGGTGGTGGCCTACTCCACGCTTTCACAGCTGGGGTACATGACGGTTGCCCTGGGTGCCTCCGCCTATTCGGCCGCCATTTTCCACCTCATGACCCACGCCTTTTTCAAGGCCCTGCTGTTCCTTGCGGCCGGATCGGTCATCGTGGCCCTGCATCACGAGCAGGACATGCGCAAGATGGGCGGACTGAAGAAATACATGCCCATCACCGCCGCCACCGCCTGGATAGGCTCGCTGGCGCTCATCGGGTTTCCGTTCTTTTCGGGCTTCTTCTCCAAGGACATGATTATTGAAGCCACC
>DATGSU010000010.1:0-2030 GCA_035302305.1 Wenzhouxiangella sp.
GCCAAAACCCGGCCCGACTGATGCGCTCGGCGCAACCATAAACACCACCAGGTCAAAATACACTTTGGCCGGGATTGCGATATGCTTGGCTGAAGACAATCACCGCCACAAGCCAATGCACAAACCGCAACCGCGCATGGAGCGCCAGCGCAAGCCACGCAAATGCCCCAGCTGCGGGCATTCCCCGATCGCCGAAATCCTCTACGGCTACCCCGGCTTCCCGCTGTACGACAACGAAGAACTCGACAGCGGTCGCATCACCCTGGGCGGCTGCATCGTCACCGGCGACGACCCCAAATGGGAATGCACCCGGTGCGGACAAAAGATCTACAAGGCCGTGCCTTCTTTTGATCCCAGGCCGGAAAAAACCTGACACGGCTTTCTTGCAGTCGTGTGCTTCTACGGCATCTTCCACCCACCGTAAGCCAACCTGCCCTATGGCCCGTCAAACAGCACGGGCTGTGACATGTCACAGATTCATCCATTCCACTTCAGTCGAACCAGACCGCCGGGGTGAATTTCTCATCCGGCGACCCAAGATTGATGTCTGACTGAAAATCATGGAGCAATGCGATGACGGCCCTGTCGATTCTTGATCTGGCGCCAATCAACGAAGGCGGTTCGGTGGCCGAATCGCTGGCCAATACGGTGGATCTGGCGCGCCTGGCCGATGGTCTGGGCTACAGGCGCTACTGGATGGCCGAGCATCACGGCATGGCGGGTATTGCCAGCGCGGCCACGGCGGTGCTGATCGGGCATGTGGCCGGGGTCACGCGGCGCATTCGCGTGGGCGCCGGCGGCATTATGCTGCCCAATCATTCCCCGCTGATGGTGGCCGAGCAGTTCGGCACGCTGGATGCGCTGTACCCCGGCCGCATTGATCTGGGCCTGGGGCGGGCGCCGGGCACCGACCCGGCCACGTCGCGGGCGCTGCGGCGCGATCTGCAGACCGACCCGCACGCTTTTCCGCAGGACGTGGCCGAGCTGGTCAGCTATTTTGAAGGCACAGCGCCGGTGACGGCGGTGCCGGGGGCAGGCCAGGACAAGATTCAAATCTGGATTCTGGGCTCCAGTCTGTTCGGTGCCCGGCTGGCGGCTCAGCTGGGGCGGCCGTACTCATTTGCCTCGCATTTTGCGCCCGCCCGACTGCACGATGCGCTGGCGGTTTATCGCTCGGAATTCCGCCCTTCAAAATATCTGGACCAGCCCTATGTGATGCTGGGCTACAACGTGTTTGCCGCCGACAGTGACGACGAGGCGGTTTATCTGTCCTCGTCGTGGCAGCAATCCTTCGTGCGGCTGCGCTCGGGCAATCCGGGTCGGCTGCCGCCGCCGCAGGCGGGCTATTACGAGTCGCTGCCCGAACCGGCACAGGGTCTTCTCGATCATGTTCTGGCATGCACGGCGATGGGCTCGCCCGATACGGTGGCGCGCCAGATGCGCGAGTTTGTCGAGACCACCGGCGCCGACGAGCTGATCATTAACAGCAGCATGTTCGACCACGCGGCGCGCCGGCGCAGCGTGGACATTGCCGCACAGGTCATGATCGATGACACCAACTGAATTTCCCGTGGCTGCAGGGGCCATTCAGTGCGATGATGACCGGCAAGCAGATACGCATCTCCAAGAGGCAAATCCATGGACTGGTTGAGCTGGAGTCTTCTTTACTGGCCGGGCTGGCTGCTGGCGGTGCTGCTGGTCATCACCGGGCTGGCCGGTGCCGTGCTGCCCGTCATTCCGGGCATTCCGCTGGTGCTGGGCGGTTTGCTGATGATGGCCGCCCTGGATGGTTTTGTGCACGTCAGCTGGGCCACCATGCTGTGGCTGACGTTTTTGACCATCCTGTCGGTGGTCGTCGACTTTCTGGCCACCGCCGAGGGCGCGCGCCGCTTTGGTGCCGGCCGACTGGCCATACTCGGGGCCACGCTCGGGCTTCTGGTGGGCATCTTCTTTGGCCTGCCGGGCATCCTGTTCGGCCCCTTTGTCGGCGCCGTTGCGGGGCACCTGGCCGCGCGCGCCAACATCGACGA
>DATGSU010000011.1:0-4507 GCA_035302305.1 Wenzhouxiangella sp.
CCGCCGTTGAAACCCGTCAGTGACCATGCCACCCATGTTTGAAGTCGGCCCCACAGAGCTTATCGCACGATTCCTGCTTGACCTTGGCGCCATGGCCGTGCTGCTGTTCGGCATGTTCTGGCCGCGCTACAAGAACAAGGAGATCACGCTGGCGGCAGCACTGTTCAACGTCTTTACCTTCGGCGTGCTGTCCATCCTGTCCAGCGTCGAATTCAGCATTGCCGCCGGCTTTGGCCTGTTCGCCATTCTGGCGCTGTTCAACCTGCGCTCGGAGACCATCAACAAATCGGATATTGCCTATTTCTTCGGCAGCATTTCCATTGCCGTCATCACCTCGGTTGGCGGCACGGAACTGGGGTTTGTGTTTACCATTCTGGTGGTGGTGCTGGCGGTGGTCTTTCTGGTCGATCATCCAAAAATATTTCGCTCGACCAGCCAGATCAAGGTGACCCTGGATTCCATTCCGGAAAATCTGCTGGACTCGCCCGAGTCGCTCAATCGCGAGCTTTCCGAACGGCTCAACGTCGACGTTGTTTCATCCAGGGTGACCAGCGTCAACTACGTGACCGAAGTGGTCAAGGCCGAGATCAACTACAGGGGCAGGTAGCGGCATGGGTCTGGCAGATGATGTTGTCAGCGGCTTTGACAGTATTGATCTGGAGTCGCTGGATGAACGCGCGCGGCTGATGCAGCGCATCAACAGAAAATACGTTCTGGACGCTGGACAGCTGCAGGCTTTCATGCGTGCCATGCAGCCACATTTCGATGCCCTGGAAATTGACGGCAGCCGGCGCTTTGAATACAGCAATGTCTACCTGGACAGCCCGCGGCTGGCCACCTTTGTGGCCCACAATCAGGGCCGCCGCAAGCGTTTCAAGCTCAGGTTTCGGCGCTATTGCGACAGCGATGAGCAATTTTTTGAAGTGAAGATCAAGGGGTTCCGCGGCGAGACGGTCAAATACCGCATGCCGGTGGAGTCATCGGCCTGTCATTGCGGCATTCTGTCGCCCGAGCTGACGGATTTTCTCAACGCTTCTTTGGACCGGCATGATTACCGCAGGCCTGTCGGCCGGATGCGGCCGGTCATCGAAGTGCGCTATCGGCGCATGACCCTGGTTGATCGCCATGAGCCGGTGCGCGTGACCATTGACAGCGACATCATTTTTGCCGCCGGCGAACGCCGCGATGCGCTGCCGTCCTGCCGGCATATTGTTGAAATCAAGTCTGCCCAGGGGCGCAGCCTGGCCGATCGCTGGCTGCTCGGTCGGCGCGTGCGGCCGGTCAAGCAGTGCTCCAAATACGGCATGGGCGTCAATCTGCTGCTGGCGGCGCATCGCAACACCCGCTTCTCACCGGTGATCAGGCGCCAGTTCAGCCCGGCCCTGCCCTGACATGAAGGACAGTGCTGCGCGGCATCTTTTAACGGCACTGGGTGTTGTGCTTGTGCTGTTGTCCGTATGGGCCTTTGTTGACTGGCCGCCAGCCGGCTGCAGCGTGGTCATCAACGAGTTCAGCGCAGCCCGCCAGCGGCAGATTGCCGATGAGGACGGGGACTACCCGGACTGGATAGAGCTGTACAACTGCACGCGGCGAAGCATTGATCTTGGCGGCTGGTATTTGAGCGACAGCCAAAAACGTCCGCTGCGCTGGCGCTTCCCCGATGTCAGGCTCAAGGGGCGCGATCACCTGCTGGTGTGGGCATCGGGCAAGGACCGGCGCGATGACCCGAACAGCCTGCACACCAATTTCAGCATCAAGTCAGCGGGTGAGCCGCTGCTGCTCAGTGATCCCGACGGTGAGACGGTTGATCATGTCAAGCCGGTTGAAGTCGGCAAAAATCAGTCTGTGGGCCGTTATCCCGATGGCGGCCGGCTGCTGTATTTCCATGACGAGCCAACGCCCGGGATGCCCAACCAGGCATCTGGGCGCCAGGTGGCCACCCTGCCTGCAGTGACGTTCTCGCATGCTTCCGGGTTTTATGACGGGCCGTTCGAGCTGACGCTGGGCCATGCAGACGACAGCGCCACCATTTACTACACCCTGGACGGCTCCGCGCCCGATCCCGACAACCTGGATGGTCGCACCTACCGCTACAAGAACAGCTACCGCCTTGCAGAACACAGATCCGATGAGGATTTCCTTTACAGGTCGTACCGCACGCATCGGTACCATCGACCAATTGCAGTTACAGACCGTAGTGATGAGCCTGACCGGGTTTCCGCAATATCGACCACGCATGATGAGGCGGCTGACTATTTGAGCGAACCGTTGACTGTCCACCTGCCGCTGAAAGGCTGCGTGGTGTTTTGGCGGCTGGCAGATTGTTCAATGATGTGGCTGGAGTGGCTTCTGGCTGTGGACGGGGGCGGGTTTGATGGCCGCCATGTTCAGCGCGACGGGCGCCTGGAAAAATGGTCTGCCAAGGGCACTCCGGTCAGGGCCATGGCCGTTAATTCGCAAGGCGAGCGCAGCCCGGTTGCCGCCCGCAACCTGTTTGCCGACTGTTGTTCCACCCACAGCCTGCCGGTGGTGGCGCTGATTGCGGCCGAAAAGGATCTGTATGACTTTGATGACGGCATTTTTGTGGCCGGCGCGGATTATGAGCAGTGGCTGGACGGGCAGGAGGATCCGGAAAATCTTGATCCGGTAAAAATTCAGGGCAACTGGGCACGGCGCAGTGACAGGGTGGACAAGACGCCGGCCCAGGCAACATTTATTGATGCCGACAGCGCAATTGATCTGGATCTCGATATTCGCACCCACGGTGGCTGGACAAGAACAAAGCGGCTGAAATCCACCCGTCTCTACCTCGACCGATCGGCAGATGAGGTAAAAGCATCGGGGCTGGACATATTCGGTGACGGGGATACGGCCGGCTACCGAATCAATCTCAGGAATGCCGGCGACCTGTTCGACTACGACTATATGAGAGACGCGGTGGCGCATCGGATCACTGCCGGGCTGGCGTTTGGCACTCAGCGCCATGCCCCGAAGGCGGTTTTCCTCAACGGCGAATACATGGGCATACTCAACGCCCGCGACCGCAAGGACCATCACTACCTGGCGGCCGCCTTTGATCTGCCCGACAATGACGTGGACCTGCTCAAGCAGAAAATGTGGGTCGACCGGGGCAGTCGAAAAGGGTATGTCGAGCTTGTTGAGTTCGTTGAGGGCAGCAACCGGGAAAGTGCCGGCTTTTACCTTGCGCTGGAAAAGCGCATTGATGTCGGCAGTTTCATTGACTATTTTGTCGCCAGCATTTATTTGGCCCGAACCGACTGGCCGCAAAACAACATTGCCTGGTGGCGCTATGCAGGCGACAGGGCATCCGCTCAGGGGCCAGCCGACGGCCGCTGGCGGTGGTTATTATACGATGTCGACGGCTCCTTCAAGGTGGAGCATGATGCCTTGCGCTATGCCGTGGGCGAGCTTGACGATCCGCGACCTGTTCCGGAGTGGGCCAGCTTCATGCTGCGCGCCCTGCTGGAAAACCCGCGCTTCAGGCAGGAATTCATTGCCCGCATGAGCGATCTGATGAACACCACCTTCCAGCCGCAGCGCATGATTTCCTTCATTCGCGACATGGAGGCGGACATAGAGGACGAGATGCCGCGCCATATCGAGCGCTGGAAGCGCCCGCAAAGCATGGAGGTCTGGCGCTCCACCGTCAACGAGATGGTCGATTTTTCAAAACGGCGCCCGGCGGCCCATCGGGCGTTCATGCAGTCATTCTTTGATCTGGGCGCTCCGTATGAACTGACCGTCGATGTCAACGATGCCCGGGCGGGGACGGTCAGGGTCAATAGCCTTCATCTTGGCCTGAGTGATGATGAGCTGGCCAGGCCGGCTGGCGCCAGCGCGCGCGCCACGCGCATGAAAAACGTGCTTGCCCTGCCCTGGCAGGGGCACTATTTTTCGGGCCAGCCGCTCAGGCTGGAAGCGCTCGCGCAGCCCGGCTGCCGCTTTGTGCGCTGGCGAGGCGACGCAATGAATGATGGAGAGCGCGGAAACGAGGCGGTTGAATTGCGGCCGGAGCGCGATGTCACGGCTGTGGCCGAGTTCGATTGCAGCCCCGCCCCCTCAAGGGAGCGGAGCCGAGGCGCGGCCGGCCCGTGAGTCGGGCGCGGCCGCGTCAGGTGATCAGTTGAAGAAAATCGTGAGGCCGGCAAAGGCGCCCAGGTCACCGTCCTGAACGTCGATTTCGCCCTTGAACGACAGGGTTTCGGACAGCTTGAAGCGGGCGTGACCGTTCAGGCCGAAATAGTCGAAATCACCGGTGATCAGCCGGGCGGTGGCTCCGAGCTCGACATCGTTGTTGAGCTGGTGGCGCACGCCACCGCGAAATGCCACTGAGTTGTCGTCAGCTCGGCAGGTACCGCCCCAGCAGCCGGCATCAATTTTCTGGTGCTCCAGATTGGCGCCGGCCCAGACGTCGGTCTGCTGATTGATGATGAAGCGATAGGCGGCACCGATGTGGAAGTTGGTGTATTTGGCGTTGTCTTTCAGA
>DATGSU010000012.1:0-11212 GCA_035302305.1 Wenzhouxiangella sp.
CTATTTTTATGATTTCACGCTGAACGACATGGACGTGCTGCCCAAAAAGGCGCGCGACTATGTCGGGTCCCGCGCCCGCCTGCTGGACGCCTATGTATACGGCGATATCCCCATGGGCGATCGTTATTTGTCCATGCGTGCGGGCCGGCAGGTGGTGAGCTGGGGAGAAAGCACTTTCCTGGGCGGCGGCATCAACAGCATCAACCCGGTTGATGTCAGCGCGCTGCGCACCGCCGGGGCCGAGCTCAAGGATGCCTTCCTGCCGCAGGCCATGCTCTGGGGCAGCCTCGATTTCACGCAAAACCTGTCGGCCGAGGCTCTGTGGCTGGCCGAATGGGATGAGGTGGAGGCCGAACCATCGGGCACCTATTTTGCCAGCAGCGACTTTGCCACGGCCGGCGGCAGCTACGCCATGCTCAACTTTGGGCTGGTGCCGCAGCCGGTGCGCAACCCCGATCTTTACCAGCCGGTGTGCGCGGAAGGCAACTATGGCGCCAGCGACAGCGGCCTGCCGCCCGAGCTGGTGGCTGTTGGATGCGGCGCGTCATTTCCGCGGGCCGCAGACAACAAGCCCGGCTCCGGGGGGCAGTACGGGGCGGCGCTGAGATATTTCGCCCCATGGTTCGGAGACACCGAGTTTGGCCTGTACTATCTGCGCTACCACAGCCGCCTGCCGCTGCTGTCAGGTCGCGCCGTCACCGGAGCCGAGCCGTCCTCGGGCGCGGTCATTGTTGAATACCCGGAAGACATCAACCTGTTCGGCGCCAGCTTCAACACCAACCTGGCTGGCTGGTCGGTGGGTGGTGAGGTCAGCTACCGCAACAACCTTCCCATACAGATTGACGATGTCGAGCTGCTCTATGCCGGCCTTTCGCCGCTCAATGCAGCCATCCCCGAACCGTACAACCAGTTCATCAGCCAGCTGGGCGACTATGAGCCGGGCGAGTACATCCAGGGCTACGAGCGCCGCAAGGTGTCGCAGGCCCAGGTCACTTTCATCAAGGTGTTTGGGCCGGGCAACCTGGCGGCCGCCAATGAGCTGTCGTTTGTCGCCGAGGTGGGTGCCACCCATGTCTGGAACCTGCCCGACCCGTCCGAGCTGCGTTTTGAAGGCCCGGGCACGGACACGTTTGGCGGCCCGTCGCAGCAAACCGGCGGCAACTCGCGCAGCCCCACAACCACGACAAGCGGCTTTGTCACCAAAACCAGCTGGGGCTACAGGCTGGCGCTGGCACCTTCCTACAACAACGTTTTCGGCTCGGCCTGGAACATGACCCCGTCACTGGCGTTCAACCATGACGTCAGCGGGGTGTCGCCCGGCCCTGGAGGAAACTTTGTCAAGGGAAGAAAGCAGGCAACGGTTGGCGTGAGTTTCGACTACATGTCGCGCTGGCAGGCCGGTCTGTCCTACACCAATTTCTTTGGTGGTGGTATCAACAATCTGCTCAGGGACCGCGACTTTGTGTCGGCGTCGCTGAGCTATTCATTCTGAGTCGAGGTTACTTATGACAGTCAATTTCAAAACCCTGCGCCGGACCGCTTTTGCCACCGCCCTTGCCAGCGCAGCTCTGATGGCTTTCCCCATGGCGGCTGTGGCCGATCAGGCAGCCGGCAGCCAGGACGAGCTGGTTGAGGCGGCCCGCAATCCGGCCGTACCCGACGCTGACTTCGATTTTATTGTGCCGCGCACCGAGGCCAACATCGCCAGGCTGGGCGATGAGCTGACGCCCATGGGCTCCCTCAAGGCCGGCAATGAAGATGGCACAATTCCCGAATGGACGGGGCTGGGCAGGGACGACTGGCCGGCCGGCTTTGAGCCGGGCGACCGCCATCCCGATCCGTTTGCCGATGACGAGCCGCTGTTCACCATTACCTCCGACAACTACAAGGACTATGCCGACCAGCTGTCAACGGGGCAAAAAGCCCTGTTTGAGCGCTATCCCGACACCTACAAAATGAAGGTGTACCCGAGCCGGCGCACGGCGTCGTTTCCGCAGAATGTGTACGACGCATCACAGGACAACGCCCGCACCGGTCGCCTGGTGACCGAGGGAAACGGCGTTGAGGACGTCTACGAGGGCTTTCCGTTTCCCCTGCCCCAAAACGCCTACCACCTCATCTGGAACCACAAGATGAAGTACAAGGGTGTGGGCATGCGGCGCTGGAACAACCAGGCCATGCCGACCACGTCCGGGTCCTACCAGCTGATTCGCCTGCGCGAGGAAGCCCTGGGGCTTTACTGGAAGGAAGGCATCACCATTGAAGACACCGACAACGTGCTGCTGTATTTCTTCCAGGAAGTCGAGTCGCCGGCACGCATGGCCGGCAACATTTTGCTGGTGCATGAAACCCTCAACCAGATTGAGCAGCCCCGCCAGGCCTGGGTATACAACCCGGGCCAGCGCCGCGTGCGCCGCGCACCCAACGTGGCCTACGACAACCCGGGCACGGCATCCGACGGCCTGCGCACCACCGACATGACCGACATGTTCAACGGCGCACTGGACCGCTTTGACTGGGAAATTGTCGACAAGAAGGAAATGTACATTCCGTACAACTCCTACCAGGCGCACAGCGGCGATATCAAGGTGGATGATCTCATTCGCCCCAACCACCTCAATCCGGAATACATGCGCTATGAGCTGCACCGCGTGTGGGTGGTGGAGGCCACGCTCAAGGAAGGCACGCGCCACATCAACCCGCGCCGCACGCTGTATCTTGACGAGGACAGCTACCAGATTGCGCTGATGGATCATTACGACAAGCGCATGGATCTGTGGCGGGTGTCCGAGGCACACACCATCAACTACTACGAAGTGCCGACCTACTGGTCAACCATCCTGACCCATATGGATCTGCAGTCCGGACGCTATCTGGCCGACAGCCTCGACAACGAGGACAGCGTGCCCGATTTCTTCCTTGAGCTGAAGCCGCGTGACTACACGCCGCAGGCATTGAGAGTGCGCGGCCGGCGCTGATTCGCCACCTGTCGAAACCCCAAAAAGCCGGCTGTCTGGCAGCCGGCTGCCCCTTTCGGGAGTACTGCGGATGCGGTTGACCAGGCTGTTTTTATTTCTTTTTCTGGCTTTCCCCCTTTGGCTGCAGGCCCAGGATGAAGCGTACCAGCCGCGCCCGGCCGTGCAGGCAAGGCTTGCCGACAAGGCCCTGTTGCTGGATGTCATCAATACCGGCCGGCAGTTTGTTGCTGCCGGCGAGCGCGGCATTGTGCTGACTTCCGAGGACGGGCAGCAGTGGACGCAGGCGGAAAACGTTCCGGTGCAGTCCACGCTGACCCGGCTGGCTTTTGTGGGTGAACAGCTGTGGGCGGTCGGCCACGACAGCACCATCATCCACAGTTCGGATGCGGGGCGCACCTGGTCGCTGCAGAACTTTGAGCCCGAAAATGAAGAGCCCCTGTTTGACGTGCATTTTTTTGATGACCGCAACGGCCTGGCCATTGGCGCCTACGGGCTGATGCTGCATACAGATGACGGCGGGCAGTCCTGGCAGCAGGCCTATATGGCCGACGAGCTGGCCGGTGAAGCCATTGACTGGCCCGATGTGGAACAGCGCGCAGCGCTGGATGAAGCGGACGAGGATTTGGATGGGGATGACGACCTCTATGATTCGGCCTCCGACTTTGACCGCGGCTGCTATGAGTTTCTGGAGTGTCATCTCAACGCGCTGGTGGCCGTTGAAGGCCAGGGCCTGATGATTGCTGCCGAGGGTGGCTACGGCTTTCGCAGCGAGGACGATGGCCAGAGCTGGGAAAGCTTCCGCTTCCCCTATGCCGGCTCCATGTTTGGCCTGGTGGCCTTCGGAAGTGAAATTCTGGCTTACGGACTGCGCGGCCATGCCCAGCTGACAAGCGATTTTGGCCGCAGCTGGCGCGAGCTGGATACCGGCATCAGCTCCAACATCATGGGTGCGGCCGTCACCGGTTCCGGGCAGGTCATGCTGGTTGGAAACGGCGCCAGCATTCTCGCCTATGATCCGGCCACGGATCAGTTTACGGCTTCCCAGGATCAGCTGGGCAATGACTATGCCGCGGTGGCTGTGCGCAATGGCAGCAGCCTGGTTGTCGCGGGTGCAGGCGGAATAAAAAATGAATGAATCGGGATCCCTGGCGCATCGGATCGCAGCCGC
Source organism: Wenzhouxiangella sp. (assembly GCA_035302305.1). Lineage (GTDB taxonomy): Bacteria > Pseudomonadota > Gammaproteobacteria > Xanthomonadales > Wenzhouxiangellaceae > Wenzhouxiangella. Next base: position 4,147 of record DATGSU010000012.1, read on the forward strand.
TGTCTTCAGCATACGGCCGCTGATTCTGCTGCTGTTTCTGGCAGTGACCGCTGCCATGGTTTATTACAGCACCCAGCTGCGGGTGGACGCAGGCTTCAAGAAGCAGCTGCCGCTCGGCCACGAATACATGCAGACCTTTTTGGACTATGAGCGTGAATTCGGCGGCGCAAACAAGGTCATGGTGGCGCTGGTGGCCCGTGACGGCAACATGTTTACCGCCGAGTTCTTCGACGCGCTTGAAAAGGTTAGTAACCAGGTCTTTTTCGTGTCCGGAGTCGATCGCTCCAGCGTACGCTCCATTTTTACGCCCAACGTTCGCTTTGTTGAAATTGTCGAGGACGGCTTTGCCGGTGGCGACGTCATCCCCGCCGATTTTTCACCGTCTCCGGACATGTTCAAAACGGTGCGCGCCAATATCATCAAGTCCGGAGAGGTGGGGCGGCTGGTATCGGAAGATTTTTCCGGAGCCATGGTGGAGGCCAACCTGCTGGAGGAAGACCCGCACACCGGGAAAACCCTTGATTATCAGGAGGTGGCCGGCCAGCTGGAGGCCATTCGCAGCCAGTTCGAGGACGACAACCATGAAGTCCTGATCATCGGCTTTTCAAAGATTGTGGGCGATATCGCCGATGGCGCGCGCAGCGTGGCTGTCTACTTTGGCGTGGCCTTTTTGATTACCGCCCTGCTGCTGCTGCTTTACTCCCGCTCGATATGGCTAACCGTACTGCCGCTGGTGTGTTCGGCAACGGCCGTTATATGGCAGCTGGGCCTGCTGAGCCTGATGGGGTTTGGCATCGACCCCATGAACATCCTTACGCCGTTTTTGGTGTTCGCCATTGGCGTCAGCCACGGCGTTCAGATGATCAGCGGCTGGAACGCCGAAAAAATGTTTGGCGGCCGTTCACCGGTGGATCTGGCCCAAACGGGCGTGCGGCTGGAAGACATTGAGCCCGTATCCAGCCTGGCGGCCTCAAAAGCGGTTTTTGTGCGCCTTCTGGCACCCGGTGCCATAGCGTTGGCCAGCGACACCATAGGTTTCTTGACCATACTGCTGATCAAGATCAGCATTATCCAGGAATTGGCCATCACCGCCAGCATTGGCGTGGCGGTCATCATACTGACCAACCTGGTGCTGCTGCCGGTTCTGCTTTCGTATGTGCGCCTGCGCAACGAAGACAGAATGCGTCGCAGCCAGTATGAAAAGAGTCAGCGGCCCAGCGCCATGTGGAATTTCATGGCGGCCTTTACGCGTCGCGATGTTGCCGCAGCCGCAGTGATTTTCGGCGTGATCCTGTTCGCCGGCGCCTGGATCAAGTCGCACGACATGCAGATTGGCGATTCCCAGACCGGGGTGCCCGAGCTGCGTGAAAATGCGCGCTATAACCAGGATGCGCGCGCCATCCAGGAGAAATTCTCGCTGGGCACCGACATTCTCAACGTGATCGCGCAGACCGAAGCCGATGCCTGCACCGAATCATGGGACATCATGGACGCCATTGACCGCTTTGCCTGGCAAATGCGCAACGTGGAAGGGGTACAGCGCGTCGTGGCCCTGCCCATGGTGGCCAAGGTGGTCAATGCCGGCTGGAACGAGGGCAGCCTGCGCTGGCAGATTCTGCCGCGCAACAAGTTTGTCATGCGCCAGAACCTGCAGGACATTGGCACCGACACCGGCCTGCTCAACAGCGATTGCAGCGCCATGCCGGTCATGATTTTTGCCCGCGACCACCGCGCCGGAACCATCAACCGGATTGTCAGCCGGGTCCATGAACTGCAGGATGAAATACGCGTGGACAAGGATGTCTACATTGCCGCTCGCGCTCCGGCCCATGAACAGTGGGCCGAAGGTGAAGACCACGCACCGCTGACCTTCAGGCTGGCCACCGGAAACCTGGGCGTCATGGCGGCCACCAACCAGGTGGTGCAAAAGGCCCAGACACCCATCCTGCTGTATGTGTACGGCGCCATCATCGTGCTGTGCCTGATCACCTTCCGCTCCCTGCGCGGAACGCTGTGCATCATTTTGCCGCTGGCCCTGGTCAGCTATCTGGCCTACGCCCTCATGGCATTTTTGAATATCGGACTGAAGGTCAACACCTTGCCGGTGGTTGCTCTGGGCGTGGGCGTGGGCGTGGACTACGGCATTTACATCTTCAGCCACATGAAGCGTTTCCTCGACGCCGGTCTCAGGCTGGATGATGCCTACTACCGCACTCTGCGCCTGACCGGGCGGGCCGTGTTCTACACCGCGCTGACGCTGGCGGTGGGCGTGGGCACCTGGCTGTTCTCCGACCTCAAGTTCCAGGCCGACATGGGCCTGCTGCTGGCTTTCATGTTCTTGTTCAACATGTTTGGGGCGGTGCTCCTGCTACCGGCCCTGGCGCGCGTGCTGCTGGCCTGGCGCGAACCTGCGCAGGATGCCTGAGCCGCGGCATGCCAGCCGGTCGCGCTGCGGAATTGGCCGACAGGCATGACCGGTCGGCCGGAAACGCCCGTGGTTGTGCTGTCATCCGGCGGCAAGGACAGCCTGTATATGGTGCACAAGCTGTCTCGCCAGCAAGGGTGGCGCATTGCAGGCCTGCTGACGCGCGTTGATGAAGAAAGCGGGCGCGTGCCCTTTCACGGCGCATCAAGGCCGCTGCTGCAGGCCCAGGCCGATGCGCTGGGGCTGGATCTGTATACGCTCGATCTGCCTTCAGAATGCAGCAATCGCATGTATGAAAAGCGCCTCGAGCAGGCGCTGAAACCTTTTTTGGACAAGGGGATTGATGTGCTGGCCTGCGGCGACCTGCACGTGGCCGAAGGCCGCCGCTGGCGCGAGAAAAGCATGGCCGGCATGGGCTGGAAAGCCGTATTCCCGATCTGGAAAACCCCGCTTTCAGGCATGCTGGAGACATTGGAAAATGAAGGATGGGGCGCAACCGTCTGCTGCGTTGATCTGACGGTGCTGCCGGAGGACTTTCTCGGCCGAAACTACGACCGGGCATTTGTTAATGACCTGCCGCCGGGCGTGGATCCGTTTGGGGAAAACGGGGAATTTCATACCTTTGTGCACACGGCGCCGGGCTTTTCGGCGCGGTTCGGGCTGGCGACGGGTCAGCGCCGGCTGACCCACAGCGGGCAATTTCTGACGCTGGAGCTGAATCCGGCCTGATCAGTTCGCGGCTTCGGCCACCAGTTCGCAAATGAATTCAATGCCCTCGATGATGCGCAGATTGGGGCGCACCAGCAGGTCGGCATCCACGGCGACCAGGCGTGTTTGCTCGCGGTCTACCAGCCGCGATTCCTCCCATTTGGCAAGCGCTTCCGCAGACTCATCGCTGGAGCCGGCGATGATGAAATCGGGCTGGCGGGCAATGACGGCCTCGCGGTCAACGGCGGCTGCTTCGGTGTCCAGGTCGTCGAAGATATTGTGCGCGCCGCAGGTTCTGAACACCTCGCTGATCACGTGGCGCCCCCCAAGCGTAAACAGGGGCTGGGCTGAAACCTGATAAAAAATGGACGCAGGCGGGTTGTCTTTGTAACGCTCGCGCAGGCGCTCCGTTTTGCTGCGAAAGCGGTCGGCGATTTCGCGCGCGGGCCGGGTGGTCTCCAGGCGCTGGCCGAGCAGTTCAACCGCTTCGGCAATTTCGTCCAGGCTGCGCGTTTGCAGCCACAAAACCTCTATGCCCAGATTTTCGAGCTGTTGGCCGACCGCCGGCGGTGTGCCGCCCGACCAGGCCAGGGCAAGCTCGGTATCCAGGGAAAGTATGGCCTCCATGTCAAAACGGAAGGCGCTGCCTATGCGCGGCAGGGCCTTGGCTTCTTCAGGCCAGTTGCTCCATTCAACCACGCCGACCAGATGTTCCTGGGCGCCAATTTCGTACACCAGCTCGGTCAGGTGTGGCGCCAGGGTCACGGTGCGCATTTGCCCATCGCCGGCGGCGACTGGCGAGCACACAAGCAGCGCAAGGACCGCGCCGGTCAGCGCCAGCCGGACGAGCAAGCCGACAGATTCAGATTTGGTAAACATAGGTCAGCGTCAGGGTCAAAACCACCCACAGGATAAGCATCAGCGGCACGCCGACGCGCACAAAGTCGTTGAACTTGTAGCCGCCGGCGTTCATGACCAGCAGATTGGTTTGGTAGCCCATGGGCGTGGCAAAACTGAAGTTGGCGCCAAAAAGAACGGCCAGAACAAAGGGCTCGGCCGGCAGCATGAGCTGCTGGGCCAGGCTGATGGCAATGGGCGTGCCGATGACGGCGGCGGCGTTGTTGGACACCACGTTGGTCAGCATGGCCATGGCGAGCATCAAAAGGCCCAGTATGGCCCACGAGGGAATTCCGAAACTCAGCGCCAGAAAAACCTGGGCCAGCCACTCGGCACCGCCGGTGCGCATCAGGGCCACACCCAGCGCCAGAGAGGCAACAATAATCATGACCACCTGCACCGACAGGGCCTGCAGTGCATCCTGCCAGTTCAGGCAGCGCGTCAGCATCATGACCAGCACGCCGGCCACAGCGCCCACGGTGATTGGCATGACGCCAAAAGCGGCCAGGATGACAACCAGCGCCATGATGGTCAGGGCCAGGGGGGCCTTGGAGGTTTTGGGCAGGTTGACCGAACCGTCCAGCACCAGCAGGTCGCCGCCGGCCTTGAGCTTTTCCAGCTGTTCGCCTGGAGACTGCACCAAAAGAACATCGCCGGAGCGCAGCACGGTGTTGTCCAGGCTCTGGTTGCGCCCCTTGGTTTCGCCTTCCTGGTCAAAGCGGTGCAGGGCCTGCAGGCGCAGTCCGTAACGGCGCAACAGGCGGGCTTCGCTGATGCGCGTTCCCACCAGGCGGGACTGGGGCGTGACGGCCACCTCGGCCATGCGCTGGTCGCCCAGGGTCAGCGGATGTGCTTCGTCCACCTCGACATCGCCGGAAAAAAGGCGGCCGTCGAGCAGGTGCGCAAACTCGCGCAGGTTGTCGCGCGTATCGGTGGTGGTAATGCGGTCTCCCGCCTTGAGCGTGACATCGGGCAGGGGGGTGATGAACACATTCGGTCCGCGCTGGATTTTTTCCACTTTCAGGGTGCCGCCGCTGCGCTCAATGGCCTCGGCCAGCGTCTTGCCAACCGTGTCGCTTGATTTGCGCAGGCGAATTTGCGCGGTATAGTGCCGGTTGACGGTGTCGTGCATGGCGGCCTGGCGCTCGGGCACCAGCCGGGGGGCGACCAGGCCCAGGTAAAGAACCGAAATGGCCACCGCTATTGCCGCCGGAATGACAAAGTCAAACAGCTGGAAGGGGGCCACGCCCATGTCGGCCGCCACGTTGACCACCAGCAGATTGGTGGAGGTTCCTATGGTGGTGGCCATGCCGCCAACGATGCTGATAAGCCCAACCGGCAGCAGCAGCCGGGAAGGTGGCTGGCCAGTGCGTACCGCAACGCCGATGAGCACCGGCAGCAGCATCACCACAATGGGCGTGTTGTTGATGAAAGCACTGAGAACAGCGCAGATGGTCAGTGTGGCCAGCAGGGAAAGCGTGGGCGATTTTTTCCAGAAAACAGCCAGCGCGCGCCCTACGGGTTCCAGGGCGCCCGAGCGAATAAGGCCCTGGGCCAGAATCATCAGCGCACAAACGGCAATCAGCGCCTGGTGCCCAAAACCGGCATAGAATTCAGCCGGGTTGAGCTCGCGCCCGCCGGGGCTGGTGTAGGGGAAAACCTGAAACCCTATGGTCAGTATGGCCAGCACCACCAGCGAGCTGGTTTCAAGCGGAATGCGATCACGCGAGAACAGCACCAGGGCCAGCAGCACCAGCAGCAGCACGCCTATTGCGTGGTAATTGGGCAGTACAATGTTCATGAGCTGCCGATTCTACGCGCAAACCGGCATTGAAGCATGTTTGCATCACGCCTGTCTCTCCACGCAGCGTTTTACCCATCAGCCGGAAGTGCCGCGCTGATAAACTAGGGCGCGCCGTCCGACCGCTTTTACCAGGCATTTCAACCCATGAATGAATCCGCCTATTACCTCCATCAGATAGATCCGGTTGCCTTTTCCGTCGGCGGTTTTGCCATTTACTGGTACAGCATGATGTACCTGGTGGCATTTGCCGCTTTCTGGCTTTTGGGGCGGGTGCGCGCCAACAGGACCGATGCGCCGCTCGCGCCCAAACAGGTCGGGGATTTCCTGTTCTGGGGCGTGATTGGCGTCATTGTGGGCGGCCGGCTGGGCTATGTGCTGTTTTACGGTTTTGACCAGCTGATTGCCAACCCGCTGTTTCTTTTTCATATCCGCGACGGCGGCATGAGCTTCCACGGCGGGCTGGCCGGCGTGCTGGTTGCCATCTGGCTGTACGGGCGCCATCTGGGCTGTGGTTTTCTGCGGCTGGGCGATTTCATTGCCCCGCTGGTGCCCATTGGCCTGGCCGCCGGCCGCGTAGGAAATTTCATTGGCGGCGAGCTGTGGGGGCGCCTGACCGATGTGTCCTGGGCGGTCATCTTTCCGGCCGCGGTTCCTGCCGGTGCCCTGTCCGGCCAGCCGCTGCAGCAAAAGTATCTGGAAGGCGCGCTGGATGCGTTTGCGCGTCACCCTTCACAGCTGTACCAGGCGGCGCTGGAAGGGCTGCTGCTGTTTGTGGCCTTGTGGATCTACTCGGCCCGCCCGCGGCCGACCGGCGCGGTCAGCGGCGCATTTCTTGCCGGCTATGCGCTGCTGCGCTTTATTGCCGAATTTTTCCGCCAGCCCGATGCCCAGCTGGGCTTTGTGGCCCTGGACTGGATGACCATGGGGCAGATTTTGTCGCTGCCCATGTTTGCGGCCGGCGTTGTGCTCTTGGCCTGGGCTTTCAGGAAGGCGTCATGAAAACCTATTTGGAACTTCTGCGCCATGTGCGCACCAGCGGCGTGCGCAAAAGTGACCGCACCGGCACCGGAACGCTCAGCGTGTTCGGCTATCAGATGCGCTTTGACCTGGGCCGGGGGTTTCCGCTGGTCACCACCAAAAAGCTGCACACCCGGTCGATTATTTACGAGCTTCTGTGGTTTTTGCGCGGCCGCACCGACGTGGGCTATCTGCAGGACAACGGCGTTCGCATC
>DATGSU010000013.1:0-3878 GCA_035302305.1 Wenzhouxiangella sp.
AAATTGTTCTCGCCGCTGTCTGCGGCTGCGCCAAACGCAACCAGCAGCAGCAGGCTCATAAGCAATGTTCTCATCATCAACCTCATTGGCATAAATTCAGGCTTGGATTTTATTGACGCCACCGAGAATAACGGATTGACGCCGGCCGTGCGGCACTGAAATGCCAGCACAGGCGGGCACGGGCGTTTGCACCCCCACCGTCCTTGGCGCACAATGATGCGCCAGCACGCTTACAACAAAAATCATTCAGGGACCCGAGATCATGGAAAAAACGTCCATGCACGGCATGTGGTCGTCACGGCTTGCCTTTATTCTGGCCGCGACCGGTTCGGCGGTGGGGCTGGGCAACATCTGGCGCTTCCCCTACATTACCTCCGAAAACGGCGGCGGCGCCTTCGTTCTCATCTATTTGCTGTGTATTCTCGTGGTCGGGCTGCCGGTGATGATTTCCGAAATCACCATCGGCCGGCTGGGGCGCATGAGCCCCGTCAACACCTTCAGCCACCTGACCGCTGAATCGAACGCAAAACGCGGCTGGGTGGCCATTCCGTGGCTGGGCATTGTGGCCGGATTTCTGGTTTTGTCGTTTTATTCCGTGGTGGCCGGCTGGACGCTTCACTACGCGTTTCTGTACGCCAAGCAACTGCTTGGCGGCGCGGCCATCAGCGACCCCGACGCCACCTTCGGCGCGCTGTTGGGCAACACCGGGCTTTTGACGTTCTGGCACGCGCTGTTCATGGGCCTGACCCTGGGCGTGGTGGCCTGCGGGGTCGAAAAGGGGCTGGAACGGGCGGTGACCGTGCTCATGCCCCTGCTGCTCGTGCTGCTGCTGATTTTGCTCGGCTACGGCATGAGTCAGTTTGGGGCCTTTATGCAGGGCGCCGGCTTTCTGTTCAGGCCCGACTGGTCGCAGGTGTCCAGCCAGATGGTGGTGGAAGCCATGGGCCAGGCATTTTTCACGCTCAGCCTGGGCATGTGCGCCATCATGACCTACGGCGCCTACCTGCCCGCCGGGGTCAGCATCCCGCGGGTGGCCGGCATTGTTGCGGTGGCCGATACGGCCGTGGCGCTGTTGGCGGGGCTTGCCATCTTTCCCATCGTCATTTCCTACGGAATTGACCCCAAGGGCGGCGGTGCCGGCCTGATCTTCACCTCGCTGCCGCTGGCCTTCAACGACATGCCGTTCGGCACCGCCTACGGCTTCATGTTTTTCCTGCTGCTGGCGGTTGCGGCCTGGACCAGCTCCATTTCGCTGCTGGAGCCGGCCACCGCCTATCTGGTGGAGCGCACCGGGCTGGGAAGAAAACTTTCGGCGCTGATCATCGGCGCGCTGGCATGGCTGGCCGGCATGGCGTCGGTGCTGGGCTTTACCGTGCTCAAGCATGTACAGTTCGGCAAGCGCGACATCATGGGCACCATAGAGCACACCGCCAACGACTTCATGATGCCCCTGGGCGGCATGCTGATTGCGATTTTTGCCGGCTGGGTGCTGTCGCGCCGGCTGACCCGCGAAGAGTTGGGCAGCGGCATGCCGGCCGCCCTGTTCAATGCCTGGCTGTGGCTGGTGCGCATTGTCACGCCGCTGCTGGTGCTGGTGGTGCTGGCCAGCATGCTTGATCTGATCTGAAGTTGTGGCCGAGAGCCGGCAGCGGCGCTGTCGGCGCCAGCCGCCTCAGCCGGCCGCCAGCGGTACGGCCGCCTCGCACATATCGGCAAAATTGCCCAGCACCCGGCTGCCGGCCGGTGTTTGTTCAACCGCTTCAAGCAGCGTCCGGCTGTCCAGGCCCTCGGCGTCAATGGCCTCTGCGCGGGCTTCAATATAGCAGCGCATGATGTCGGCGCTGAATTCGGGATGAAACTGCACGCCCCAGGCGCGCGGCCCAAGTCGCAGGGCGTGGAGCCCGTCGCCGTCGGCGCGGGCAACAAGAACTGCGTCCGAAGGCTTTTCAAGCACCACCTCTTCGTGGGTGACGTGGAATCGGGTTTGCGGCGCCAGCTCGCCCAGCAGGTCGTCGTGGCGATCGACAATTTCAACGCTGCGCGTGCCGATGCGGCGGCCGTGGGGGTTGGGGCCCACCTGGCCGCCCAGCGCGTGGGCCAGAAGCTGATGGCCATAGCACACGCCCAGAACGGGCAGGGCATCGGCTGCGACCACGTCGGCCAGCCACCTGGCGGTGCGCTCCGACCAGTCGAGCCGGTGCGACACCATGGCCCCCGAACCGGTAATGATAACGCCGGAATATTCTTTCAGGGCGTCCGCTGCAGGCAGAGTCTCGCCGTGCTCCACATCAACTGTTTTCCAGCTGAAGCGGTTTACGCCTATGGCGCGGGCAAACCAGTCGTCAAAGTCTCCAAACCTGGATTTGGCGGCCGGCAGGGCCGAGCCTGTCTTGACAATGAGTATCGATCTTTTTTGCATGGGCTGTGACCTGAAAGCTTGCGCACCGGCTGCGCGGTGTCGGCAGTCGACTTCAATTGGAGCGCGCTGGCCGGCGCAGTTCATTTGCTGCCACCAATTGTAGTCTTACTGAAGCGGGTTTGTTCCAAACTCCGCAAAACCGGCGCCGGCCTTGCATCATCAATGCCAATCGGCGGCCGGCGGCCCGTTATACTTGCTTACCTGCTTGCCACCAAATGAACAACAACGTGCATTTTCAGGATCTCATCAGCTGTCTGGACCGCTACTGGGCCGACCAGGGCTGCGTGCTGGTTGCCCCGCTGGACCTTGAAGTCGGCGCCGGCACCTTTCATCCGGCCACCTTTTTGCGCTCCATAGGCCCCGAGCCGTGGAACGCTGCCTACGTGCAGCCGTGCCGGCGCCCCACCGACGGCCGCTACGGCGACAACCCCAACCGCCTGCAGCACTACTACCAGTACCAGGTGGTCATGAAACCCTCGCCGCTGGACTTCCAGGAGCGCTATCTGGCCTCGCTGGACGCGGTCGGCATTGATCTGACCGTTCACGACATCCGCTTTGTGGAAGACGACTGGGAATCGCCCACGCTGGGCGCCTGGGGCCTGGGCTGGGAAGTGTGGCTCAACGGCATGGAAATCACCCAGTTCACCTATTTTCAGCAGGCCGGCGGCCTCAGCTGCAAGCCCGTAATGGGCGAAATCACCTACGGGCTGGAGCGCCTGGCCATGTACCTGCAGGACGTGGAAAGCGTTTACGACCTGGTGTGGACCGAAGGGCCGCAGGGCGCGGTCACCTATGGCGACATCTACCACCGCAACGAGGTCGAGCAGTCCGCCTACAACTTCGAGTACGCCGATGTCGACAGCCTGTTCGGCTGGTTTGACACCTGCCACGATGAAGCGCGCCGGCTGGTCGACCTCGGCCTGCCTCTGCCGGCCTACGACCAGGTGCTCAAGGCTTCGCACAGCTTCAATCTTCTTGATGCCCGCCAGGCCATTTCAGTCACCGAGCGCCAGCGCTACATCCTGCGCGTCAGGGACCTGTCCAGACGCGTGGCCGAGGCCTGGGCCGCCCAGTATGAAACAGCGGACGAGGCTGCGGCTGCGGAGGCATCCCAATGACCCGGACTGCCGATCTTCTTGTTGAAATCGGCTGCGAGGAGCTGCCGTCCGCACAGATCGGCCCGCTGCTGGAACGCCTGGCCGAAGGGCTGTCCAGCCGGCTGGAAAAAGCCGGTCTGCTGGCCGGGGATGCCCAAGCCCAGCTTTTTGGAACGCCCCGGCGCCTGGCCGTGCGCCTGCCCGGCGTGGCCGAACGGCAGCAGGATCGCACCCTGGTGCGCCGCGGGCCGGCCATTGCGGCTGCATTTGACGAGCACGGCAAGCCCACCCGCGCGGCCGAAGGATTTGCCCGCAGCGCCGGGCTGCCGCTGGATGCCCTGGAAACCGTTGAAACCGACAAG
>DATGSU010000014.1:0-2511 GCA_035302305.1 Wenzhouxiangella sp.
GCAGAACAACGGCGGGTCGGGCGGCGCTTATGGTTTCGGGACTTTTACCCACGCCCTTCTTGGGGGAAGCCCGGCCATTGACGCCGGCAGCGCCGGCTCCTTCGCTCCGGATTACGATCAGCGCGGACCGGGTTTCCCTCGCATCAATGGCTCGGCAGTGGACATGGGCGCGGTTGAAAGCAGTTTCCTGTTTTCAGACCGCTTTGAGAAGCCATGAGGATCGTGGCTTGAGTATCACATCTTTTTGCATGACTGGCCGGTTCGGTTCAGAATGTAGACTTGAATTTACGCGGTTTTTTGCCAGGAGTCGGGTATGCGCAGTTTGAATGTTTTGCTGTTCGCGGCAGCGCTGTTTTTTGCTGTGGCCTGCAACACGGATGAACCGTCGGAACAGGTGACTGAACCGGCCGCTTTAGAACAAGAAGATGACAAAGCGTCGGCCGGCGAGGCCGTGGCCGGGAATGATGAGCCGGAATCGGAGCAGCGCGCACCGCGCAGCGTGGCCGACCCCGAGCGCCGCAAGGCCATGGCCGAGCGCATGGAAGCCATGCGTGAGCGCGGCATGGACAGGGGCGACAGGGCGTCGCATCGCGAGGCCATGCGCAAGCGCGCCGAAGCGGGTGAGGCACGCGATAACCTGCGCGCGCGGCGCGGAGCGCGTGCTAAAGCCTGGTGGAAGGATGAGGCTTTGGCCGGGCGCCTGAACCTGTCGCAGGAGCAGGGGCAGCGGCTGGACGAGGCCCGCGAGAGCGTTGATGCGTCGCTGACCGATTCACGACGTCAGCTGGTGCAGGTCAACGAGCAGCTTGGCCAGGCGCTTGAAGCCCGGGATCGCTCACAGCTGGAAACACTGCTTGAGCAGCGCCATGATGCAGCGGCGGCGCGTGCGCAGGCCGAGGCTCGGTGGGCCCGCGAGCTGCTGGATGTGCTGTCGGATGAGCAGCTTGAAAGGCTGGCTGAAGAGCGCCCGGCCCAGCTGATGAGAATGCTGTCGCCGCGCTGAACAATGAAAAAAACAAAGGCCGTGCCGACTGCAGGCTGATTACCAGCTCTGAAGCTGCAGCCCGGGCTCGGCCAGCTCACCCAGCTGTTCGCGCAGCTGGGTCATCACGTTTTCCCAGTGCCTGTCGTCTCCAAACCAGGGAAATGCCTGGGGGAAGGCCGGATCGTGCCAGCGCCGGGCCAGCCAGGTCTGGTGGTGGAGCATGCGCAGCGTGCGCAGGGCTTCCATGAGGTGCAGCTCGCGCGGGTTGAAGTCGCAGAACAGCCGGTATTCCTCGATCAGCCAGCCCAGCTGCTGTTCGCGCTCGTGGCGGCTGCCGGATATGAGCATCCACAAGTCCTGCATGGCCGGCCCCGTCAGGCAATCGTCGAGATCGACAAAGTGGACGGTGTCGTTGCGCCACAGAATGTTGCCGGGGTGGCAGTCGCCGTGCAGGCGGATACGTTGATACGGGCCGGCGCGCTCAAATGCGGCGGCAATACCGTCAAGCAGATGTTCGGCCAAGCTTGCAAAGGCGCTTTGCAAATGCGGCGGCAGCCAGTTGTTGGTCAACAGCCAGTCGGTCGGCTGCTGGCCAAAGCGTTCAATGGTCAGCTCGGGCCGATGCATGAATTTGCCGCTGGCGCCGACCGCGTGCAGCCTGCCCAGGGCGCGACCGAGAATGCGCAGGGTGGGCTCGTGGGCGGGTTCGGGCGCATGGCCTCCGCGTCGCGGGAATACTGCAAACCGATATCCTTCATGATGATGCAGGGATTGCCCGCTGATGATCAGGGGCGCCACCACCGACAGCCCGGCGTCGGCCAGCTCGGCAGCAAATTCATGCTCTTCTGTGATGGCTTCGTCGCTCCAGCGATTCGGGCGGTACAGCTTGATTACAACGGGCTGATCTTCATGCAGGCCCACCTGCCATACCCTGTTTTCAAAGCTGTTGAGCGCCAGCAGCTGGCCATTCGGGCTCAGCCCCGTGCTTTCAACGGCATCCAGTATCACTTCGGGGCGCAGGCCGTGAAACGGCGGCGCAGGTGTTTTTTTCATGGTGAGGGGCGCTTGGGGTGGGCGGTGTGATCAACTTGACGTATGATGAAATTCAATGTTTTCTCTGATGATGTGTTTGATTTGAAAACGGGTGGGGAAGGAATGGTTTCGGCTCTTTGAGAATTGTGGCATGAAATCGAGCGGCTGGTTGTTGGTGGTTGCACTGGCCTGCCTGCTGCTTTGGAACGGTGCAGCGGGGCAAGGCAGGGCGGATGATGACAGCGTGGCGGCCGAGCGCAAGGCGCGTCAGGAGCGGCTGATGGAAATTTCCTGCCGCCAGGAGCGCGAGCAGCCCCAGGGCTGGCTTGATTCCACCCACTCCTATCTCAGTAAGCGCCTGTGCGAGCCGGCGGCCTGGTTTGACGGTTTTTTTGGCGACACGCGAACGCTGGAGGAAAACCCGGTTGGCAGCTTTTTGCGCTTGAGGAACTCGGCGCGCTGGGACCAGACCCACGGCTGGAACTACCGGGCCT
>DATGSU010000015.1:0-9058 GCA_035302305.1 Wenzhouxiangella sp.
CGAGCCCATACGCCTGGAGCCCAGGGACACCTGGCGCAAGTTCTACGTTGAAAACAGTTTTGAAACGGTGGCCGGCTTTGTTACCGGCGCCAACCCCATGCATCGCGGCCATGAGTACATGCACCGCAACATGCTTGAAAAGGTGGACGGGCTGCTGGTGTGTCCGCTGGTGGAAATGGCCAAGCGCGAATACACCCGCCACGAGTTTCGCATGGCGGCCTATCGCGGCGTGCTCGAGCAGTACTACCCGCCGGCGCGAACCATTCTTTGCCCGCTGCGCGTCACCTATGTTTTTGCCGGCCCGCGCGAGGCGGTGCTGCACGCTCTGATCCTCAAGAACTTTGGCTGCACCCACAAGATTGTCGGACGAGATTATGCCGGCGTGGGCAGCTATTACGACAAATACGCCAGCCAGGATATTTTCAACCGGTTTACGCCCAAAGAAATCGGCATTGATATTCAGACGTTCTACGAGGTGTTCTACTGCGTGCGCTGCAGCAGCGCAGCCACCGAGCAGACCTGTCCGCATGATGACAGCGTCAGGGTTTATATTTCGGGTACCGGCGTGCGCGAGCTGCTGCGTCACGGCGTGCTGCCGCCCAGGGAAATCGTGCGTCCCGAATCGGCCCATGCGGCCATCCAGGGCGTGCAGCCCAAGGGTCGGGACGCCGACGGCAACACGGTGATGCCGGTGGGCAAGATCATCAAAAGCATGTTTCCCTTCTATTTGACCCATCGCGGCATTGGCGGGGTCAGGCGGGAGAAGCCTCTGAACCCGGATGAGCTGACCAACGAGGACCTGGAAGCGGCCATTGTTGATGTGCGCCAAAACGGCGATTTGATCTATCGGCAAATTCACGAGGCCTACGCGCGCAACCTCGATCTCAATCGCTCCGTTCAGGCAGCGTGGGTTGACCAGGCCCGGGCCACCATGCGCCGCCATCAGGAAAGGCTGATTGCCGACCTTGAACAAAAGGTGGCATCGGCGCCGGCGGAAACCTCCGACGAATTCATGTACCAGGACAGGGCCGAAGCCGAAAGGGAGCTGGCCGTGGCGCGCCGGATTCTGGACGAGCTGGCCGCGGCGCTGGACGACGAAAAGACCGCCGGGCGCGTGTGGAACATCGCCCCGTACGACAATTATTACTAGAATTATTACTAGCGGCCCGGGTTTGACTGCACCGGCGGCTGTTCAGGCGGCCCGGTGCAGTCTGCCAGCCCGGTTTCAGAGCGGCCAGAGGTCGGCGGCCATGAGCAGCGGTCTGATAAGCAAAAACCAGCCGGCAAGGGCGAACAGAACGTATTTTCCCGTGTAGTAGAACGTTCTGTTCCAGGCCTTGATGCGGGCAAACATGTCGCCCAGGGCCGACACGCCGACAAACAGGCGGTTGAGAAAGCCGATTTTCTCGCCCGGCACGTTGCGCGTGGCCGACGCCTTGACGATGTGATTGATCATGAAGCGGTTGATGGCGCGCACCACGGGGTTGCGAATCGGGCGCTCCACGTCGCAAAACAGAATGATGCGATAGTCATCCGTGTCGTTTTCAACGCGGTGAATATAGGTTTCGTCAAACAGCAGGTCGTCGCCGTCGTACCACGCGTAGCGCTCGTTGTCGATATAAATGCGGCAGTCTTCCGAGTTGGGCGTGACCAGCCCCAGGTGGTAGCGCAGCGCGCCGCCGAACGGGTCGCGGTGTGCGCCCAGCCGGCCGCGGGCCGGCAGCACGGCAAACATGGCGGCATGAACGGTTGGGATTTGGCGAACCAGCTCGACGGTTTTGGGGCACAGCTTTTCGGCTGAAGGGTAGCCATCGTTGTACCACTTGAGATAGAAACGGGTCCAGCCGCGCTTGAAAAAGGTGTTGAAGGCCAGGTCATTGCGCCCGTCGGCGGCGCGGATGTGGCCGTCTTCATACAGGGCCACGGCCTCGTCGCGAATGGTCTTCCAGTTGTCCTGAAGAAGATCCAGCTCCGGGAAGTCGGCGCGGTCGAGTATGGGTTTGGCCGGCACGGCCGAAAACAGATAGATGAGCGCGTTGTAGGGCGCAATGAAAGTGGAGTGGTCGGTCAGCTGGCGGGTAAAGCGGTGGCGCACCTGGCCACGAAAGTGAACAAAGGTCGCCGAGGCCACCAGCACATAGACGATAATAAACTTGATTGACAGGAGTTCGGCAAGCATGACTGCACCAACAGTTTTCGCACCGCTTTATATTACCGATTTATATTAACGCCTTATGTTAAATGTGCCGCTGTCTGTGCGCAGCCGCAAGAAATGCCGGTCATTGTCCCAACCCGGGCGCCGTAAAATCGCCTGGGTGCAACCATTCAGCCTCAAGGAGTTTGCAAGCCATCATGATTGTTCGTACACCGTCGGATTTCAGAAAGCAGATTTCAGCGGGCGGTTTTGACGCACGCAGCCCGGCCGCTCCGCGCGGCGTGTTTTTGGTCGAGCCGGCCAGCTTCAGCCTGGCCGAACAGTCAGCCAGCGACAACAAGTACATGAATCTTGATGTCGAAGTTGACCACCAGCGCGCGGTTGAGCAGCACCGTGCGCTGACCGAGGCCATTGCCGCCTGCGGCATACCGGTGGTGCGTTTTCCCGGGCGCGCCGAAACGCCCGACGACATTTACCCCAACAACGTGTTTGCAACCGCCGCCGGCAAATTCATCGTCGGCGCCATGTACCACCCGGTGCGCCAGCGCGAAGCCGGGCGCGCTGATATTCGCGCGTTTTTTACCAAGCTGCTGGGCTACGAGACCGTTGATCTTTCCGGCCGCGACCTGGTGGCCGAGCTGACCGGCGTTCTCATTGTCGATCGCGCCCGGCGCATCGGCTACTGCGGCATGACCAACCGGGTTGATGATGCCGGCTGCCAGGCCATGCATGAAGCGTTTGATCTGGCCCTGACCTTTCAGTTTGACCTGGCCGCCAATGAATATCACACCAACATTGCCATGAGCGTGCTGTCTTCGCGCGCCCTGGTTATTTGCCCCGAAGCCTTTGCCGACCCTGAAGTGCCGGCTGCCATAGGCGCAGCCTTTCCGGACCGGACCCTGGAGCTCAGCCGCGCTGAAAAGGAGGCTTTTGCGGGCAACATCATCGCGCTCAGCGACCGCGACCTGTTCATCAGCCAGACGGCCGTGGATGCACTGGTGCCGGAAAAGCTTGACCGGCTGCGCGAATGGGATTTCGAGATTCACGCCGTCGAACTCGACGAGATTGAAAAGGCCGGCGGCAGCCTGCGCTGCTGCGTGGCCGAGATTTACTGAATGCACCCGGATCGGGATTCAGCGCTGATTTACATCTGCAAGATACAATGGCGCTGCCAACAACATATTGACTGAACAGGTGGCGAACGTGCGCAAGCTGCTTGCAAGAACCATTCCCGCGCTGCTGCTGGCCCTGGTGCTGGCTGCGCCGCTGTGGGCCATTACCCTGGACGAGGCGGCCCGCCAGGCGGCCAGGCGCTACGATGGCAAGGTGGTTTCGGCACGCACCGTAGAGCGCAACAACCGGCGTGTGCATGTCATTCGCGTTGTAACCCGCGATGATGTGGTGCGCACCGTGCGCATTCCCGCCGACAAGGACTGAGCCATGCGTATTCTGGTTGTGGAAGACGAGACCGAGCTGCGCGAGCTTCTGGGCCGCGCGCTCAGGCGCCGGAACTTTGCCGTTGATCTGGCCGCCGACGGCATCGACGGATTGCACTATGCGACCGAGTATCCGGTGGATCTGGCCATTATCGATCTGGGCCTGCCCGGCAACAGCGGCATGGACATTGTCCGGCAGGTGCGCGAGCAGGGGCTGAAATATCCCATCCTGATTCTTACCGCGCGCTCCGACTGGCAGGACAAGGTCGAGGCGCTGGAAATCGGCGCCGACGACTATGTCACCAAGCCGTTCAGAATAGAAGAGCTGATGGCGCGCGTATCTGCGCTCCTGCGGCGTTCGGCCGGGCATGCGGCGCCCGAGGTCAGCATTGGGCCGCTGTCGGTCAACCTGTCCAGCCACCAGGTGAGGCTCAACGGCGAAGAGCTGGAGCTGACCACCTTTGAGTACAAGGTGCTGGAATATTTCATGCTGCATCCGGGGCAGGTGCTTTCCAAGATGCGCCTCAACGAGCACCTGTACGACGAGGACTCCGACCCCGACAGCAACGTGATTGAGGTCATCATCGGTCGACTGCGCAAAAAACTTGACCCCGACGGCCGCTGGAAGCCCATAGAAACCCTGCGCGGGCGCGGCTATCGTTTTCGCCAGGACGACGACTGATCGGCTGCCGTGAGCGCGCCGCGCGAATTTTCCCCTTCGCTGCTCGCCAGGCTGCTGGCCGGCGCCATAGTCATGCTTCTGGTCACCCTGGCCGTTGTGGGGGCGGCCATAGACCGGGCCTACACCCAGGCGGCCGAAAACAACATGCGCGAGCGCCTTGAGGGCGTGATCTGGCTGATCCTGTCCACGGTAGAAGTGGACGATGGTGGCCGCCCCGTCATGCCCGAGTCGCTGGCCGAGCCGCGCCTCAATCGTCCCGGCTCCAGCCTGCACGGCGGCGTCATGACTTCAGCCGGCGAGTGGCGTTCGCCATCGCTGACCGGCGTTGAGCCGCAGCCGCGGGCGCGCATGCTGGAGCGCGGCCGGGAGCTGTTTCGCGGCCTGGATGCCGGCGGCAGCTGGAATGTCTACGGCATCGGGTTGGGCTGGGAGCTTGATGACGGGCTGGCTGATTTGACCATATGGGCGGCCGAGGACCCCAATCGGCTGCGCATGGAGCTGTCCGGCTTTCGCAACGGGCTGTGGCGCTGGCTGACGCTGGCCGGCGCGCTTATTGTCATTGGCCAGCTGATTCTTTTGATGATGACCCTGCGGCCGCTGCGCCGCGTGGCGGTGGAAGCGGCCGATATAGAAGCCGGCCGTCGCTCTGCCATAGAAGGGCATTATCCCCGCGAGCTGCGCCCGCTGACCGACAACCTCAATGCCCTGCTGACGGCCGAGCGCGACAATGCGCGGCGCTATTCGCAGTCGCTTGCCGACCTGGCCCATGCGCTCAAGACGCCGGTGGCTGTCTTGCGTGCCCAGCTGGATTCGGGTGAGACGCTGTCGGTGGCCGATCTGGAACGCCAGCTCGACGGCATGGAGCTTACCATTCGGCGCCAGCTTGAGCGTGCCCAGCGCTCCACCTTCAGCGCCCTGCCGGCTGCAGTCGAGGTGGCGCCGGTGCTCAAGCGCACGGCCGAGTCAATGGAGCGCCTGTATGCCCCGCAGGGCCTGCGGGTTGACGTCGAGGCCGATCCTGGGCTCCATGCCTACATGAACGAGCGTGATCTGTGGGAAATATGCGGCAATCTGATGGAAAACGCCGCCAAGTACGGTCACGGCAAAGTACTGGCCGCCGCCCGACGCGGCGCTGCCGGGCGGCACCGCGACGAGCTCATCATGGAAGTGCATGACAATGGCCCGGGCGTGGATGCCGAAACGGCCGGCCAGCTGCTGGCGCGCGGCGGACGCGGGGACGAGCGGGCCGAAGGACAGGGGCTGGGGCTGGCCATCGTCGGCGAGCTGGTTGAAGCCGCCGGCGGGCGCCTGGAAATTGTCAAAAGCAGGCTGGGCGGCGCCTGTTTTCGGGTTATCCTGCCACCACGATGAGCAGGAATGAAAACAGCGCAGGCAGCGGGCTGGTGGAGCGGCTTCTGGCCATCATGGCGCGTTTGCGTGATCCGGAACACGGCTGCCCGTGGGACCTTGAACAAACGTTTTACAGCATTGCGCCCTACACCGTGGAGGAGGCCCACGAGGTGGCCGATGCCATTGAGCGCGGAAATTTTGACGACCTGCGTGAGGAGCTTGGAGATTTGCTGTTCCAGGTGGTTTTTCACGCGCGCATGGCCGAAGAGAAAGGGCTGTTTGACTTTGACAGCGTCGCGCAGGCCATTTGCGAAAAAATGGTGCGCCGCCACCCGCATGTTTTTGGCGACCGGCACTATGCCGACAGCAGGGAAAGAGCGGCGGACTGGGAGGCCATCAAGGCGGCGGAGCGGGCCGACAGGGGCCACAGGGGCGAGAGCCTTTTCGACGGCGTCTCCCGCGGCCTGCCGGCGCTGACGCGCGCGGTAAAGCTGCAGGCTTTGGCAGCTTCGGTCGGTTTTGACTGGCCCCAGGTTGAGCAGATGTTCGACAAGCTGGACGAAGAGGCCGGCGAGCTGCGCCAGGCGATTGGCAATCGCGACAGGGACAACATCGAAGAGGAGATCGGCGACCTTTACTTTGCCCTGACCAACCTGGCGCGGCGCTTTGATGTTGACCCCGACCAGGCACTGCGGCGCTGCAACCGCAAGTTCGAGCGGCGCTTTCGCCTGATGGAAAAGCTCGCCCGGCAGAAAAATCTGGATCTGGCCACCCTGACGCACGACGCGCTGGAATCGCTGTACATAGAGGCCAAGCGCCGGCTTGGCGAGGCCGATTGACTGCCATAATAGCGCCCAGGTTGTTGTTTTTGATATAATTTGCGCGGGGCGGCAATTCGGCTTGAGTATGGCGTCGGGAACGGTTAAGATACTTCGCCCTGTTTTGGGCCGTTAGCTCAATGGTAGAGCAGTAGGCTTTTAACCTATTGGTTGAAGGTTCGAGTCCTTCACGGCCCACCATCCTTTCCCGGTATGCACATTCGTTCCAGGTTCGGGTCGCGCTTGTTCAGCAGGCCCGCAGGCCGGGCGTCCCGCCTGTGTCCTGCCGACCTGTTTCGCGCTATAATGTCGCGATTGTTCCCCTACCATCTACTGCCCAAGATTCGTGGCCAGGATGCAGATTCATGTTGTTTGATAATGTCGTCATCAAGTCGGTTGCCGTGGTCGATGCGCCCAATCGGGTCACCAGCGTCGAAACCTGCGAGCGGCTGGCGCCCACCTTTGAAAAGCTGCGCTTTCGCGGCAACCCGCTGATTGATGTTGCCGGTATTGAAGAGCGGCGCTTTTGGGACCACGGCATGCTGCCTTCGGATGCAGCCACCCTGGCCGCCAAAAAGGTGCTGGAGCGCGCCGACATCGACCCTTCCCGCATCGGCATTCTCATCAACACCTCGGTTTCGCGCGACTATATCGAGCCGTCGACGGCCTGCATGGTGCACGCCAACCTCAGGCTGGCCGACACCTGCGAAAGCTTCGACGTCGGCAATGCCTGCCTGGCGTTCATCAACGGCATGAACGTGGCGGCCAGAATGCTTGAGCACGGCGCCATCGACTATGCGCTGGTGGTCAACGCCGAAAACGCCGAGGAAATGCACGAGTCCACCATTCAGCGCCTGCTGGCTCCGGATGTAACCCGCAAGCAGTTCAAGGCCCAGTTTGCCAGCCTGACTCTGGGCAGTGGCGCGGCGGCCATGATCATGTCGCGCGCCGACCTGGAGCCCGAAGGCCATCAATACAAGGGCGGCATCTCGCGGGCCGCGACCGAATTCAACAAGCTGTGCCGGGGCTGGAACCAGGGCAGCATGTGGACCGACACCAAGGGCCTGCTGCGCGAAGGCATTCGCCTGGCAGCCACCACTTACGATGCGGCCCGCCAGGTGCTGGGCTGGGTGGCCAACGAGCTTGATCACATAGTTTTGCACCAGGTGTCCAAGGTGCACACCGACGCCTTTATTCGCGCCTGCGGCGTGGTGCCCGAGCGCGTGTACAGAATCTTCCCCAAGTTCGGCAACATTGGCCCGGCCTCCATTCCCACCGTGCTGGGCAAGATTGTTGACCAGGGGCGCGTGCAGCGGGGCGACAAGATTGCCCTGGTTGGTGTGGGTTCCGGCCTCAACTGCGGCATGGCGGAAATCATCTGGTAGGGAAAGGGCCTTGCCGTTGATCGCCACGGCTGCCAAAACATTCAATCCGGGGCGACCGGCCCTGCTTCGGTCGCCCTGTCTTTTCCAACGCGCAAACCCCGGGCATTCTCGACCATGACCGATGCGGACAAGACCATGAATGATCGCCTGGAGCACCTGGTGCCTTTCAGGCGTGATTTTCACCTTCAGTCCGGCGGCCATCGCATGCACTACATCGACGATGGCCCGCCCGATGCCGCGCCGGTGGTCATGGTGCACGGCAATCCGACCTGGTCGTTTTACTGGCGCCATGCGGTGGCCGCGCTGAAAGACCGCCGGCGCTGCCTGGTGCCCGATCATATAGGCATGGGGTTGTCGGATCGCCCGACCGCTGACGATTACGACTACACCATGGCCTGCCGGGTGGCCGATCTGGGCCACTGGCTGGGCGCCGTTGAGCCCGAGCGCAAAATCGACATCATTGCGCACGACTGGGGCGGCGCCATCGCCATGGCCTGGGCGGTAAACAATGCGGAGCGGGTGGGGCGCATCGTGCTGCTCAACACCTGGGCCTTTACCATTCCCGCCGACATCAGGCTGCCGTTCGGGCTCAAGCTGGCGCGCACCGCCGCCGGCAACTTTTTGATCAGCCGCTGCAACGCGTTTTCCGAGCTGGCCGTGTACCTGGGTTCAAAAAGATTCAGGCTCGATCGCGAGGCGGCGCGCGGGCTGACCGCGCCCTATCGGGGCGGCCCGGCCCGGCGCCTGGCCACGCTGCGCTTTGTGCAGGATATTCCGCTTGCTGAAACCGACCCGTCGTGGCCGACCCTGGCCGCCACCGAAAAGGGGCTGGCGCGGCTGGCCGACAAGCCGGTGCAGTTCATCTGGGGCGGCGGCGATTTCATTTTCAACGACGACGTGCTTGCCAAGTGGCGGCAGATCTGGCCGCAGGCCGGGGTAGAGTACCTGGCCGATGCCGGTCACTACGTGCTTGAGGATCAGCCCGAAAAAGTGGTGGCGGTCATCAAGGGCTTTTTGAAAGACGGCGGACAGGCAAATTGAATGACAGCCGGCGAGTTTGACAACCTGACCACGCTGGCCGACGCGCTGGTCATGCAGGCCGGGCAGCAGCCCGACGCCACCGCGCTGATTGTTCCCAAGCGCCGCACCGCCAGCGGCTGGCAGGATGAGCGCTGGAGCTACAGCGAGCTCAACGAGCTGACCGACCGGCTGGCGGCCGGCCTGCAAAAACA
>DATGSU010000016.1:0-9719 GCA_035302305.1 Wenzhouxiangella sp.
CGGTGCCCTGCCCGTTCTTTTGGCCAGCCTGTTGCTGGGCACGCCCATACTGAGCCTGGTGGGTGGTCTGGCCGCAGCGCTTACGCTGGGAACGAACCGCGGCAGCGTTTTGCTGTCCATTCTGGTGTTCCCCATTGTTGTGCCGGTACTCATTTTTGCCACAGGTGCCGTCAGCGCTGCCGCCGACGACCTGCCGGCGCGCGCCCATCTGGGACTGCTGGGCGCGCTGCTGATTCTGGCCGTTACCCTGGTCCCGCTGACTGCCACGGCTGCACTGAGGTTGAACATAGAATGACTTTTCACCGCCTGAAAGTTGCCTTTCACCGTCTTGGCTCTCCCCCAACCTTTTTTCGCCTGACGCGGCTGTTGCCGCCGTGGCTGTGGGCCGGATTCGCAGTGACGGCCCTCATCGGACTTTATCTTGCCCTGTACGTTGTGCCGCCCGACTATCAGCAGGGCGACAGTTTTCGCATCCTGTACATCCATGTGCCCGCTGCCTGGCAGGCGCTGCTGTCCTACGTCATCATGGCGGTGCTGGCAGCCATTGCGCTGGTGTGGCGCATTCGAAGCGTTGAAATCATGGCCATGGCCTGCGCCCCGGTGGGTGCAGCGCTCACTGCCCTGTGTCTGGCCACCGGCTCACTGTGGGGCAAACCCATGTGGGGCACCTGGTGGGCCTGGGATGCGCGTCTGACATCCATGCTGGTGCTGCTGTTTCTGTATCTTGGCATCATGGGCCTGTACGCCGCATTTGAAGACCGCCGCAAGGGCGCGCGGGTGGCCTGCATTCTGGTGCTGGTCGGCCTGGTCAATATTCCCATCATCCACTTCTCGGTTGAATGGTGGACCACTCTGCACCAGGGCAGCACCATCCGCTTTTTTGGCGAATCCAGAATGCACTCCAGCATGCTGCCCCCGCTTGTTTTAATGACAATCGCCATCAAGTTGATGTTTGGTGCGGCCATGCTCAATCGCGCCGGCAACGACCTGCTGGATCAGGATCGCAGAAAAAAATGGGTCAGCCGTTATCTGGGAGGCAAACCATGATTCCGCAATTCAACTATGCCTTTTACATCTGGTCCAGCTACGGCCTGTTTGCTGCCATCATGGTCTGGCAGTTTTTGCAGCCTCGTATCCAGCGGCGAAAAATACTGGCCGAGCTGAGGGAACAGGAAGCCTTGAAATCAGGAGGTTATCATGACACCGGCGCGTAAAAAACGACTTCTTATGGTGCTCGTTCTGGTGGTTGGCGTGGGCGCTGCAACTGCCCTGGCCCTGGTGGCCCTCAGCGACAACATGCTGCATTTCGTCAGCCCTACCGACGTTCACGACAGCGGTGCACCGGCCGACCGGCGCATTCGCCTTGGCGGGCTGGTGGCGGCCAACTCGGTCGATCGCGATGCTGAAACCCTAAAGGTCAACTTTGTTGTTACCGATGGCCGCTACGATGTGCCGGTCAGCTTTCAGGGCATCCTGCCCGACCTGTTTCGCGAAGGTCAGGGGGTCATCGCGCACGGCCAGCTTGATGAGAGCGGGCATTTTCACGCCGATGAAGTGCTTGCCCGGCACGATGAAACCTACATGCCGCCCGAAGTGATGAAGTCGCTGGAAGCGGCCGGTCATCCGGCGGGGGCCTCCGACAAATGAGCGCCGAGTTTGGTCAGATATCCCTGATACTCGCCCTGCTTCTGGCCGGCGTTCTTGCCGTTGTGCCCCTGATTGGCGCACAGCGCGGCAACCAGGCCCTGATGAGGCTGGCGCCGTCGCTGGCCATCGGGCATTTCGTTTTTCTGGCGGGCGCATTTGCGGCGCTGGCCGTGGCGTTCATACAGCATGATTTCACCGTCACCTATGTGGCCCTGCACTCCAACCTTCTGCTGCCGTGGTTCTATCGCCTGACGGCCGTTTGGGGAAGCCACGAAGGCTCGCTGCTGCTGTGGATGCTGCTGTTTGGCGGCTGGATGCTGGCGGTGGCGGTCTTTTCACGCTCGCTGCCGCGGCCGTTTCTGGCCCGTGTACTGTCCGTCATGGGCATTATTTCGGTTGGTTTTCTGCTGTTCATCCTGCTCACCTCCAACCCGTTCGAGCGCATTGTGCCCGGCCCCATCGACGGCCAGGACCTCAATCCGCTGCTGCAGGATCCGGGCATGATCTTCCACCCGCCGCTTTTGTACATGGGCTACGTGGGCTTTGCAGTGGCCTTTGCGTTTGCCATTGCCGGGCTGATCGGCGGCAGGATAGAGCGCGACTGGGTGCGCTGGGCACGTCCCTGGACCATGGCGGCCTGGGCGTCGCTGACTTTTGGCATCGCGCTGGGCTCCTGGTGGGCCTATTACGAACTGGGCTGGGGCGGCTGGTGGTTCTGGGATCCGGTTGAAAACGCCTCATTTATTCCCTGGCTGATTGGTACGGCGCTGATTCACTCACAGGCGGTCACCGAAAAGCGCGGTGCATTTCCCGCCTGGACGGTGTTGCTGTCCATCGCCGCATTCTCCATGTCGCTGCTGGGCACGTTTCTGGTGCGCTCGGGCGTGCTGACCTCGGTGCATGCCTTTGCCAACGACCCGGAGCGCGGCCTGTTCATTCTCGGCTTCATGGTGCTGGTCACCGGCGGCGCCCTGCTGCTTTATGCGCTGCGCGCGCCGCGCATCATGACCGGCTCCGGCTTTGACTGGATCAGCCGCGAATCCCTGCTGCTGCTCAATAATGTATTTTTCACCGTCTCGGCGGCCATGGTGCTGCTGGGAACGCTCTATCCGCTCATTATCGACTTCATGGGCTGGGGCCAGATTTCCGTCGGCCCGCCGTATTTTGGCGCCATGTTCATTCTGCTGATGACGCCGGTTGTGGTGCTGTTGCCCCTGGGGCCCTTTACGCGCTGGAAGCGCGATCAGACCGTGCGTGTTCTTGCCCCGCTGGCCCTTGCGGCCGTGTTCTCCATCCTGAGTGCACTGATAATCTGTGCCGTGCTGGACGCATGGAGCCTGCGGGCCTTCAGCGGGTGGCTGGGCGGGCTGTGGCTGATTGCCGGCACGCTGGCCTATGCAGTTCGCACCGCTCGTGCCAGCCGCCGCGGGCTGCCTCGACACCAGCTCGGCATGGCGCTTGCGCATGCGGGCGTGGGCATATTCATCATTGGAGCCGCCATGGTCGAGGCCCACACGTTCGAACGTGACGTGCGCCTGGCGCCCGGTCAGGCCGTGGAAGAATCCGGCTACCGGTTTCAGCTTGATGAGGTGGCGCTGGTCAAGGGCCCCAACTGGCGCGCAGAGGAAGGCCGCTTTCGCATCTTCAGGGGCGAGCGTGAAATCGCGCAAATGAATCCTCAAAAGCGCCACTACTACCGCGGCAACCAGACCATGACCGAAGTGGCACTCAGGCCCGGTCTGTTCAGGGACCTTTACATTGCCATGGGTGAACAGCTGGACGACAGCGGCGCCTGGAGCGTCAGACTGCACATCAAGCCGTTCGTCCGCTGGATATGGGGCGGCGCCGTCCTGATTGGGCTGGGCGGGCTGGTTTCAGCCAGCGACAGGCGCTACCGGCAAAAGCGCAAATCTGAACAAGCCGCAGCCAGTCGGACGGCTCCGGCTTCCGGCCAACCGACGGCGCAGGCGCACCCATGATCAGAGCGCTGATCCCGCTGGGCGTTTTTGTCGCCCTGATCATTTTACTGGTGGTCGGACTGCAGACCAGCGAGGAACGCAAGCTCATCCAGTCGCCGCTGATCGGCAAGCCCATTCCCGAGTTTTCCCTGCCCACCATGCAGGACCCGGAGGCCCGAATCACCCATAATGACCTGATTGGTGAGCCGTTCATGCTCAACGTCTGGGGCAGCTGGTGCTGGGCCTGCCGCGAAGAGCACCCCTTTATTGAGAGACTGGGCCGTGAAGCCCCCATCGAGCTGATCGGTTTCAACTGGAAAGACCGACGCGAGGACGCCCTCGCCTGGATAGAGCGCTACGGCAACTCCTGGAGCCGTCAGGTGGTTGACTTTGAAGGCCAGACAGCCATTGACCTCGGTGTTTATGGAGCGCCCGAAACCTTTCTGGTCGACCATCGCGGCATCATCCGCCACAAACTGGTGGGGCCGGTCAACGCCAACAGTTTTGATGATTTGATGCGGCGCGCCATGCAGCTGCGCGCGGAGACTCAATAATGCATACCCCAACATTTCAACGGCCAATGCGGTGCCTGGCGGCCGCCCTTTTTGCCCTTGTTCTGTGCAGCACGGCACTGGCCTCGGCAATAGAAACCTACCCTTTCAGCAGCGAGCTTGAGGAAACCCGCTTTCGCAGCCTGATTGCCGAGCTGCGCTGCACTGTGTGCCAGAACCAGTCTCTGTCCGATTCCGACGCACCGCTGGCCAAAGACCTGCGCCGCGAAGTGTTCGGCATGCTCCAGGACAACCGCAGCGATCAGGAAATCCGTGATTTCATGGTCGAGCGCTACGGCGAGTTTGTTCTTTACCGACCGCCCCTGGCTGGCCACACCCTGCTGCTGTGGGGCGGCCCCGTTGGTCTTCTTGTCATTGGTCTGGCAACCGCACTCATCGCCATTCGCAAACGGAGAACAGCCCTGTGAGCAGCCCGGTTTTCCTCGTCCTTGTTGCCTGTGCCATTTTGCTGGCCCTGGCCTTCATTGTGCTGCCGCTGCGCGGCCGCCGCCAGGGATCGGTCCTTGCCGGCCTGGCTTTTATTGTGCCCGTTGCCACAGTTGGCCTGTATCTTGTCATTGGCACGCCGGGGGCCATCAGTCCGCAAACCGGACAGGTTGGAGAAGTCAGAAGCGCGGTGACTGAAATGGCGGTAAAAGCCATGCGCGAACCCAACGACAGCGTGCACTGGACCCGGCTCGGGCTGGCTTACAAAAGCCTGCAGGATTTTGGAGCCGCCGAGCACGCGCTGCGGCGCGCGCTTTATATCGAACCCCAAAGCGGCTTTCTGATGGCCGAGCTGGGCGAAACGCTGCTGTATGGATCCGGCCAGCGACAGCTGCCGGCCGAGGCCCAATCGCTGCTGGAACAGGCCGCCGCCCAGGACAGCCAGAAGGCGCTGTGGCTTCTGGGCCTCAACGCGCGCCAGCTGGGCGACAACAAGGCTGCAGAAACCCACCTGGCCCGCCTGCTGGAAATCCTGCCTGAAGACAGCGAGATCACAGCCAGTGTCGAACAGCAGCTTGCCGCCGCCCGCTCGGGGCACATCGTGGGCGCCGGCAACAACCAGGCCAGCGACCATGCATCCGCCCTGACTCTCATGGTTGATATTGATCCGGCGCTCCACGAACAGCTCAGCGGTGATGAAGCCGTTTTTGTCGCCGTACACAATGCCGATGACCAGGGCCCGCCCCTGGCGGCCACAAGGCTCAGAGCCGACCAGCTGCCGATCGAGGTCAGCCTCGGTGACGATGACGCCATGCTGGCCGGCAGCGGCATTTCAACCGCCAGCACCGTTCGCGTGGTGGCCCGGGTTTCGTTCAGCGGCGATGCCGCCGCCAGCGAGGGTGATTTTGAGGGTCACAGCAAAACTCTGCCAGTTGAAGAAAACATGCATGCCGAAATTCTCATCAACCGGATTTTGTAAATGGCCGGCCGCCGGGCTCGCCGGCCTGGCGCTGTCAGCCATTTTTCTCGGTGCCGCGCCGGCAGCCGCGGCTGATGAACTTGATCTTTCCGCTCAAAAAAACCGGGCCCTGTGGGTGGTCGAGCTCGAAAACGACATTGTCACCAACGAAGACCGCTACTACACCGCCGGCACCAGCGTCTCCAGGATTGGGCATGCCAGTCAAGCTCCTGACTGGCTGAAAAGCCTTGCCGCCTGGATGCCGGGCATAGAGATGGACGACAACTATCCCTACCGGCTGTCAATCAATTACAACCTGTACACGCCCCGGGACATCGCCAACCCGACGCCCCCGCCGGCCGACCGTCCGTATGCCGCCTGGTTCAACGTCCAGTTCGCCACCGGCACGCTAAGCGACACTTCAGCCAATCGCATGCATATTGGCCTGGGCATGACCGGCCCGGCCGTCATGGGCCGGGAAGTTCAAAAAGCCATCCATGAAGTATTCGGGGGCGATGATCCGGTGGGCTGGAACACACAGATTCGCAACGAGCCCACGCTGCAGCTGGGCTACGATCACCTGCGCCATGTCTGGCGCCACAGCGGCTCAGGCTACCTGGATGCCGACGCCACCCTGATGGGCAGCCTGATGGTGGGCAACGCCTACACCAACATCACCGCCGGTGGCTACGTGCGCATCGGCCATGACCTGCCCAGCGGCTTTGGCCCGCCGCGCATTACGCCGGCCGTTTCCGGCACGCGCTATTTCATGCCGGCCGATCATGCCACCTGGTATGTCCACCTGGGCACGGAAGGTCGCCGTGTTTTTCGCGACATGTTTGTGCAGGGCAACACTTTTGGCGGCATCAGCGGGGCCAGCCGCGAGCGCCTTGTCGGCGATACATTTGCCGGTCTGGTCTATACCCGCGGCCCCATGAGGCTGTCGTATACCCACACCTGGCGAAGCCATGAATTTGTTGGCCAGCACGGACGCCAAAGCTTTGGCTCGCTGTCGTTTGCGCTGTGGTGGTAATGATTGCTGGCACAAATCACTTCAGCTGAAACGATAAGCAAGTGCAATTGACAATGATTCTCATTACTGCCACCATAGCGCATCATGTACGTTTGCATCTGCAACGCTGTTACTGAAACAGCCATACGCACGCTTGTTGCCCGGGGTTGCGACAGCCTGGAGGAGGTTCAGGCCCTGACCGGCTGTTCGGGCACGTGCGGCAGCTGCCGCGAACACGCCGAGGCCGTCATCCAGTCCGCGCTTTCAGAAAGAGCAGCCACCACTGCAACAATACCCATTTCAACGGGGCGCCGGCCCATGCCCGTTGCAACCATTACAAGAAAAGCCGGCTGATGCAGACTGCCCGCAGGGCATCCAATCCGCTATGCTGTCTGCCTGTCCAATCTGTTTAGCAAGGCTGTTGCAATGAAAGGCAATCCCGAAGTTATCGCTCTTCTCAACCAGGCTCTCAAGGCGGAGCTGACCGCCATCAACCAGTTCTTTCTGCACTCGCGCATGTACGAGGACTGGGGGCTGAACAAGCTGGCCGAATTTGAATACGACGCGTCCATTGATGAAATGAAACACGCCGACATCATCATCAAGCGCATCCTGCTGCTGGGCGGCCTGCCCAACCTTCAGGACATCGGTCATTTGCAGATCGGCGAGAATCCGGTCGAGTGCATCAAAAACGACCTGAAGATTGAATACGAAGCGCTGGACCTGTACAGATCGGCTGCTGGCCAGTGCGAGCAAGCGCGCGACTATGCCTCACGCGACCTGTTCAGCGCGCTGATTGCCGACGAGGAAGAGCACGCCGACTTTCTTGAAACCCAGCTCGGCCTGGTCGACAGAATTGGCGAAAAGCGCTATTTGCAGGCGCAGATGGGCGATCAGACCCACGACTGACCCGTAACAGCGTCAGCTCAACAACCTGAGCAGGCGCTCTTTCATGCGGGTGTAGGGCGGAAAGCGCACCGGCATCTCGGGCCAGCGCCCGCGCTTCATCACCGCTTTCAGGTGCGACAGGCGATCAAAGCCGGCGCGGCCGTGGTACTGACCCATGCCGCTGTCACCCACGCCGCCAAACGGCAGGCCGGGCACGGTCATGAACATGAGCGTGTCATTGATGCATATATTGCCGGCCGACACCGCATGCGTGAATGTCCGCTCCGATTCGCGGGAACGGGTAAACAGATAGGCCGACAGCGGCTTGGCGCCGCGGCCGATGTATTCAATGGCCGCATCAAGGCTGTCGACGCTGATCACGGGCAGTACGGGACCAAAAATCTCCTCGCGCATCACGGCGGCGTCTTGTGGCACATCCACCACAACCGTGGGCTCAATGCGCAGGGTCTGGCTGTCGTGGCGGCCGCCCGTGGCGATGCGGCCGTTGTCAAGATATCCGACCAGCCGGTCGAAATGCCTGCGGTTGATGATCTTTGAATAATCGGCGCTGGCCAGCCGGTCGTCACCGTACATCGCCTCAAGCTCACGCTCAATGGCCCCCACCAGCCGATCGCGGTCCGAATCCGTGCCTGCCACCAGCACATAATCGGGGGCAATACAGGTCTGTCCGGCGTTCAGGCATTTTCCCCATACCAGCCGGCGCGCGGCCGAATCCATGTCGGCGCCGGCATCAATCACGCACGGGCTCTTGCCGCCCAGCTCCAGGGTCACCGGCGTCAAATGCTCGGCCGCCGCCCGCATCACAATGCGGCCCACCGCCGCCCCGCCGGTATAAAAAATGTGGTCGAAGCGCAGCTTGAGCAGCGCCGTGGTTTCCTCAACGGCGCCTTCAACCACGCGCACCGCTGCCCGGTCAAGATACTCCGGCACCAGCTCCGCCAGCAGTTGGGACGTGGCGGCAGCAATCTCGGACGGCTTGACAATTGCACAGTTGCCGGCGGCCAGCGCGGCTATCAGCGGACCGACAACCAGCTGCACGGGGTAATTCCACGCCCCGATGATGAGCACAACGCCCAGCGGCTCGGGCTGCACCCAGCTGCGGGCCGGCTGGCCGATCAGCGGGGTGAAGGTTCGGCGCGAGCGCATCCAGCGCTTCAGCTTTCTGCGCGCGTGCCGAATCTCGCTGAACAGCAGCGCCGTTTCTCCCAGAAGAACCTCCTGCGCCGGCTTGCCCAGGTCGTCTTGCAAGGCCGCATTGAAGCGCTCTTCATTGTCCCTGAGCATGCGCTCAACGGCTGCCAGCTGATCGCGCCGCCAGGTCAGCGGCCGCGTGTGGCCGCTGGTGAAGGTTGCCTGCAGCTCGTCCAGGGTTCGTGGATAGTCATCGGGTTGCAGGCTCATATTCACTCCATGCGTCAGGGCCGTCGATCAGACCATGGCATGTCCGGGGGCGTATTTCAGCCTGCAGGCTCAAAATCAGCGGTGAAATGACGCAGGAAGCGCGGCTCGCGGACAATCCGGTAGCCCGGTGCCGAACGGCGCTGTTCCCGCACGCGCCCGAACACTTCAATCAGATAGTCGACATGGCTTTGAGTATACACCCGGCGCGGAATGGCCAGCCGCACCAGCTCCCGGGGCGCGGGCACCAGTTTGCCCTGCTCATCATATTTGCCGAACATCACCGAACCGATTTCAACCGAACGCACACCGCCCACCTTGTAAAGCTCGCACACCAGCGACTGGCCGGGGTACTGCTCAACCGGAAGATGATCGTAGAACTCGCCCGCGTTGACATACACCGCATGCCCGCCGATCGGCTTGATCACCGGCACGCCAAGGCGGTCGAGATGCTCGCCCAGATAGGCCGTTGAGCGCGTCCGGTAGCGCAGATAGTCCTCGTTGAAAATCTCCTCCAGGCCGGTGGCCACCGCCTCCATGTCGCGACCGGAAAGCCCGCCATAGGTGGTGTAGCCCTCGGTAATGATCAGCAGGCTGGTGCAATGGTCAGCCAGCTCTTCATCCTTGAGCGCCAGAAACCCGCCCATGTTCACCAGCGCGTCCTTCTTGGCGCTCATCACACAGCCATCGGCCAGATCAAACATTTCGCGGGCAATCTCGCGGCTGGACTTTTCGCCGTAGCCTTCCTCGTCCTGCTTGATGAACCAGGCATTTTCGGCAATCCGGCAGGCATCGAGAATGAACAGCACCCCGTGGCGGCGGCACAGATCGCGAACCTC
>DATGSU010000017.1:0-3777 GCA_035302305.1 Wenzhouxiangella sp.
CTACAGCGCCGCATTCCGGGCCTCCGACCTGGGCATGAAAGTGGCGCTGGTGGAGCGTCATGAAACCCTGGGCGGCGTGTGCCTGAACGTTGGCTGCATTCCTTCCAAGGCGCTGCTGCACGTGGCCGGCGTGATCAACTCCGCATCCGCGCTCAGCGACGCCGGCATTGACTTTGGCGCCCTCGAGATTGATGTCGACAAGCTGCGCAAGCACAAAAACCAGGTGGTGGACAGGCTCACTGCCGGGTTGGCCGGCATGGCCAAAAAGCGCGGGGTCGAGGTCATTCACGGCCGCGGCCAGTTCAGCGGGCGCAATGAAATGACCATCGAGCATGCGGGCAGAAGCCGGCATGTCAGCTTCAACCAGTGCATTGTGGCTGCCGGCTCGCGCAGCGTGAACATTCCCGGCCTGCCCGAAAACGACAGCCGCATCATGGACTCAACCGGCGCGCTGGAGCTGAAAGACATCCCCGAACGGCTGCTGGTCATCGGCGGTGGCATCATCGGCCTCGAGATGGCCTGTGTCTACAGCACGCTGGGTTCTGAAGTGACCGTGGTCGAAATGATGGATAGGCTGATTCCCGGAGCGGATGCCGATCTGGTCCGCCCGCTGCAGCAGCACCTGAAGAAAAGCGGCATACGGGTATACACCGGCACAAAGGTGGTTGAAGTGGAGGCGGGGCGCGATGACCTGGCTGCGCAGCTGGAAGGCGGAGACGCTCCGGAAAGAGCCCGTTTTGATCGCGTGCTGGTCAGCGTTGGGCGCCGCCCCAACGGCGACAGGATCAACGCCCAGGCGGCCGGAATTGAGGTTGACGACAAGGGTTTTGTAAAGGTTGACGGCCAGATGCGCACCAACCATGCGCATATTTTCGCCGTTGGCGACATCGTTGGTCAGCCCATGCTGGCCCACAAGGGTTCGTATGAAGGCAAGGTGGCAGCCGAAGTGGCCGCCGGGCACAGGCGTGCTGCCGATGCGCGCGTGATTCCCTCGATGGCCTACACCGATCCGGAAGTGGCCTGGGTTGGCGTGACCGAAGAGCAGTGCCGCGCAGACGGCATTGAATATGAGCTTGGAAAATTCCCCTGGGCGGCCTCCGGGCGCGCTCTGGGCCTGGGCCGCAGCGAAGGCTTCACCAAGCTGATTTTTGACCGCAAGAGCGATCGTCTGATCGGCGCCGGCATTGTCGGCGTCAACGCCGGCGATTTGATTTCAGAACTGGCGCTGGCCATTGAAATGGGCAGCGTGGCTGCCGACCTGGCCCTCACCATCCATCCTCACCCGACTCTTTCGGAGTCGGTCATGATGGCTGCCGAAGCATACGAAGGCACAATAACCGACCTGTATTTGCCAAAGAGTTAACATCGCGGCGCCGCGTGCCGGCAGGCCGCGGCTTCTCCCGCTTGCAAAAGATTGGATGATGTTCCTATTATACGAACGGGCCCTGCTGAAGCTGCGCCATACTGCACAGTATAGTGGGTCACAAATCCATCTCTGCCTTGGGGAGAACTCTGATGAAGTCATGCCGATTCCTGGCCCTTGTTCTGGTGCTGTTGTGGCTGGCCGGCTGCGGCGGCAGTTCCAGCGTGGATCGCAGCGCGCCGCAAGAGCCTGCAGAAAGACCTGACGGAAGTCCCGTCGACGGTGTTATCACCGCTGTATTCGATCCTTCGGGCGGCGAAATACCGTTTCCCAACAGCCTGCTGCTCTCCGGCAGTGATGACCTGACGCTGAATATTCCGGTGGCCGATCCGGGCGATTTCGGCGATCCGGCCGTGGCCATGAACGCGCTGGACGGTTTCAGTACTGTTGCCCCCTGGACATTTACCTTCAGCGCTGAAATTGATCCGGACAGCGTTGTGCCCGGCAGCAGCGTGCGCTTTTATGAAGTTGCATTTGCTACCGGCACAGCCGCGGTCACCGGCGTCAATCGTGAGCTGGTGCCCGGCCAGGACTACGTTGCCACCGTGGCCGGCTCGGATCCTTCCGGGCAAACCGTTGCCATTGTGCCGCTGGTGCCGCTGGCTGAAATGACCGGCTACATGGCCGTTCTCACCGACGGTATTTTGGATACCAGCGGCAACCCGAGCACGCCCGACCAGCCGTATTTTCTGGCCAAGCGTACGGAGCCCCTGCTTGATGCAGACGGCAACAGCACCGACCCGCTTCTTGACACGCCAACGGCCCAGGCCCTTGAGCCGCTCAGGCAGCTGGTCAATACCCACCTGGCGGCAGCGGCGGCACAAGGCGTGACGCCGGACAGCGTGGTGGTTTCCTCAACGGCCACCACCCAGTCGATCACCCCGGTGCTGTCCATGATCAGGTCGGCCATGCGGCCTACCCAAAGCAGGGTGGCGCAGGCCTGCCTGGCGCCCGACAGCTGCCTGACCACGGCCGACGTGTTGCCGCCCGGAGCATCACCGGGTATTGCCGACCTGTACATGGGCGCCATTGAACTGCCCTATTTTCTTGGTGTGCCCGCGGCAGACAACCCAACCGCACCAATTACGGATTTCTGGCAGGCCGAGCCGGGCAACTACATGCCGCCGTTTGACGAGCTCGGACTCAGTCCGGAGTCCACAAACGTCACCGTGGCCAACCCGTTTCCGGTTGAGACCGCGCGGGTCATGGCCCCGGTGTTGATAACTGTCCCAAATGAATTGTCCGGACAGTCGCGCCCGTCATCCGGGTGGCCGGTGGTCATTTTCCAGCACGGCATTACCGGCGACCGCTCGCAGATGCTGGCGCTGGCCGACACCATGGCGGCGCAGGGCTTTGCGGTGGTCTCCATGGACATGCCGCTGCACGGCATCACCGACCAGTCCAGCCCCCTGTATGTGGGCAACACGCCTTTTGGAGAAATTGCCACCGAGCGCACCTTTGATCTGGACCTGCAGGACAACGACACCTCGGCGCCGGGGCCCGACGGCCGGATTGACGATTCGGGTGCCTGGTTCATCAATCTGCAAAGCCTGCTGACCTCGCGCGACAACCTGCGCCAGGCCCAGGTGGATCTTTCGACCCTGGCGCTCAACCTGCCGGACATCGACCTTGACGGCGACGGCGTCAGCGATTTCGACGGCTCGAATATCAGCTTCATCGGGCTGTCGCTGGGCTCCATGGTCGGAACACCGTTCCTTGCCGTTGAGCCAACCGTTGGCAACGGCGTGATGTCGGTGCCCGGCGGCGGCGTGGCCAACCTTCTGGCCGGCTCGGAAACCTTTGGCCCGGTGATTCGTTCGGGCCTGCAGTCGGCGGGTGTCGAGCCCTATTCGCCCGACTATTATCAGTTCCTGCTGGCCGCGCAAACGGTGATCGATTCGGCCGACCCCATCAACTGGGGCCAGGCCGCGGTGGCCCAGAACAGCATCCTGCTTCAGGAAGTGCTGGGCGACAGCGTGGTGCCCAACGCGGTTGAAGGCGCGCCGCTGTCGGGCACCGAGCCGCTGATCAGAATCATGGGCCTTGATGCCATCGCGGAGACCACTCAGGATCCCATGGGCATACGCGCTGCCACGCGGCTCAAATCGGGCGGGCACGGCTCGCTGCTCGATCCCGGCCCTGACCCGGCAGTGACTGCAGAAATGCAGGGACAGGCTGCCAGCATGGTCGCATCGGGCGGCGGCATGGTCGTCATCGGCGATCCGTCACTCATCCAGACCGATTGAACAGGAGACTCAAGAACATGAAAGGCCAAGCATTTAAAGTCAATCGGTATCACACCGGTATCAAGGCCGGTATCCTGGCCGGCGCGCTGGCGCTGGCGATGCAGCCGG
>DATGSU010000018.1:0-4794 GCA_035302305.1 Wenzhouxiangella sp.
GCCGCTGACGGGACGCCTGCTGATGTATGACGCGCTGGCCATGCGCTCGCGCGAGCTCAAGCTGCCGCGCGATCCCGACTGTCCCGGCTGCGGGCCGCGGTCAAAATTCAGCGGCTACGAAGACATTGAGGCCTTTTGCGCCGCCTGAATTTCAATTCGGGCTGGTCTGCCTGCGTCAGTACTCGGGAAACAGATCATCTTCGTGCTGAATGTTGATGATGCGCAGCGGTTTTCCGCGTCTTTGTGTATCTACCCTGAGCGCATGAGTGGCTCGCTGTTTGCGGCCGAAGTTGATGAAATCAACGTTGATGAAAATGGTGCCGCGCAGCATGGGCTGGTCGGCGTCCGGCTCAATCTTGACAACTTCTCCTTCAAAGTCCTGGGCGCCAAACAGCGGATCGTATTGCAGCGGCTTTTCTTCCAGTACCTTGATGACGCCGGTGTCAAAAAACTGCAGCCGGGCAGCTGCATCATGCAGCGGGCCGGGCGCCTTGCCCCGGGCTGCGCTGAGATGCTGGCCATACAGACGCTCCACCAGCCGGGTGGCGTACGGAATCATGTTTTCAGAGCTTCGCATGGGCAGGGCGTCTTCGGCATCATCGCCGCCGGAAAAGCCGCCGTCCTCCCTTGCAAACCGGGCCGGAATCCAGCCGCCGGCGCTGAAGTCGGCGCTGCGCATCAGGCACCAGCGTTCGGGCAGGCCGTCGCGCTCGTCCTCGCTCATCTCAAAATACAGGGCAGTGGGTACATATGGCACGCAGGTCACCTGCTTCAGCCCGCGCTCGCCGGCCATAAAGTCGGCAACGACCATGTAGTCTTCCCCCGGCCCCATGCGCGCCGGCAGCGCGTCGAACTCTTCCACATCGACAATCTGCCAGGCATCCGGCCCGTGGCCTTCCGGATCGGCCACCGCCGCTGTGCAAACCAGCATCAGCCCGGCAACAAGGCTGCACCCACAACCGAAAATTTTCATTGGCAACGCTCTCATAAAGAATTCACTATCTTTTTAAACGAAAACGGCCGGCAAAAACTGACAGATGAGCGCTGGTTACGGGGCTGAGGAGCGTGACTTCAGCCACTTCAAAAGCCGGCCTGAAAGCTGGTAGTCTGCTGGAATCAAGTCCTTGGACTGAACGAGGGGCGTGGTCGTGAATAATGCCCGGGTGCCTGTCATTGCGGCGCGATCAGCCATCATTTTCAATCCGGGCCGCCGGCCGTGGTGAACTGTCGCTGCAGCCTGTGCCGCCGCATGACATGATCAAGCAAGGGTTGCAGAGCACCATGAAAAATATTTACCGGTCGAAAATTGATGCCTGGCTGGTGATTGTCCTGGTGGTTTCCATGGGAATCATGCTGGCGTCCGTATCAACCGTGCTGCTTTCGTCGCCGGAACAGGGCCGCGTGGTCGTGCTGGTATCGCTTGTCCTTGCGGTTGGCCTGCCGGCCTGGGTGTTTATGTCCACCCGCTACGTGGTCAGCCGCCGGCAGCTGCGGGTTCAATGCGGGCCGTTCAGGTGGAAAATTCCCGTTGCGGACATTGTCCGCATCACGCCTTCGAACAGTATCCTGGCCAGCCCCGCCCTGTCGCTTGACCGGTTGCGCATTGAATATGGCAGCGGCAAGTCCCTGCTTGTCTCTCCGCGCCTTGCCAGCGATTTTATCCGCGACCTTGAAGCACAGGCGGAGCGATCACTGTTTTCTTCAGCTTGAACCGGCCGGAGCACAAGGGCATGATGAAATCACAAAAACGAGCAAAGACATGCCCACCGCAACGCTGAAAATATTTCTGGTCCTCGGCGATCCCAAGCGTCTTCGTACGGTTGAATTGTCGAACTGGACCGGCAAGGCGGTTATGCGGCCAGGAAAGCGGATATGACCTGATGCCTGAAGATTGAAATCCATCTCAGCCGCGACGCAATCAAGGTGTATTAAAAATGAAAACAGGCTCCATGAAGTTTCAGTTTCTTGCCGTAATTGTCATGTTTTTTGTCGCGGCCTGCTCCGGCAGCGACCCCGAGCCGCCTGCGCCGGGCTCGGATCGTGACGAACACGGTTGTATTCCGTCGGCCGGTTATTCGTGGTGTGAGCGCACCAGTCAGTGCGAAAGGCCCTGGGAGCTGGCCGAGCAGCACGGCTTTGAAAACACGTCTGAAGCATTTGAAAGGTTTTGCAGTGCCGAGGTGCAGGGCGATTGATTGCGGCAGTTGAGCCCGCGCCCGCCTGTGCGGGCCAGGGCTCAACTGCCCGGTCGCGTCAGGCGGCACTCTCCCAGGCAGCCAGCTCTTGCAGCTCCACAACCTGTCCGCCGCAGGCAATGACAACGATGTTGCGGCTGCCTTCGACAGCCGGATGGTTGTCGTAAAGCGGCGCCAGGGCGGTGCCGCAGGCGGGTTCAACCACCAGTCCCAGTTCATTGGCCAGGCGCACGCAGGCTTTTATACAGGCGGGCTCGGCCACTGTAAACGGCTCGACCCGGTGCTGGCGGCAGGCGTCCAAAAGCGACGGGCTGATGCGGCTTACGCACAGGCTGGTGGCGCAGGTTGACGGCCGGCTGAGCGCCACAATGCGGTTTTCAGCCAGGCTTCTGCCCAGCGACGCGGCCCCTTCGGGCTCCACGGCCAGCACGCGGGTGCTGCGCCAGCCGTGTCTTTCAAGGCCCCTGAGAACGCCCAGCAGCAGTCCGCCGCCGCCCACCGACAGCACAATGGTGTCGGGCGGCTGCCGGCACTGCGTGGCCAGTTCATCGACCAGGGTGGAATGCCCCTGCCACAGCAGGGGGTGATCAAAAGGCGGGATGTAGGCGCAGCCCGGCTGCCTGGCCAGCTTTAGGGCATGGCGGTTGGCGTCGTCCCAGATTTTGCCGTGGACTTTGACCCGGGCGCCCAGATCGGCAATGCGGCGGCGCATGTGCTGGCTGGATGCGGCCGGCAAAACCACGGTGACCGGCAGGCCCAGTTCGCGCCCGGCCCAGGCCACGGCATAGCCGGCGTTGCCGGCCGAGGAGCACACCAATGAGCGGGCGCCATTGAGCTGGTGGTGACGGCACATATGGCCGATGCCGCGAATCTTGAATGAGCGCGCCGGCTGCAGATTTTCCAGTTTGAGCGCGGCCCGGTGGCGGCCCAGCTGCGCGTCCAGAAGCGGGGTGACGCGATGAAGGGGGCGGCCGGGGAGAAACGGGGAACCGGCGGCAGGTTCAGTGTCTGTTAGAGGACAAGGGTTCGGATACATGGAATGGCTCGCAAGGTTTTTCGGGTTTGAATAAAAACTGAAGGGCTGCTTGCGAGCGCACAATTCGCTGAAATTTCATGGTTATTTTCCTGTGCGGATGAATGTTTTTGGCTGAAAGTGCCGGGCCGGCGTGCGGCCCGGTTGTGTGGTTCAGGCGGGATGCGGCCCTGACGCCGGTGCGGCGATCATCGATGCGCTTTTGACGTCCAAAAGACGCTCGAGCTGGCGGCACAGAATGTCCGGGTGGCGTGCGCCGCTCACCGTCAGATACAGGTCCGAATGGCCGCTGTCGCTGGCGCTGCTGCGGCAGCCGGTAATGGCGAAGCCGCGTCGCTCGACGGTGCCCAGAACGCGCAGCAGGGCGCCTTCGGAATTTTCGAGTTGCACATGCAGCCGGTGTTTCATGACTGTTCTCCCAGCATGCTGGCGTTGTCGTGGCCGGGCGGGACCAGCGGCCACACATTGGCGCGCGGGTCTATTTTGACGTGCAGCAGGGCCGGGCCCTTTGCAGTCAGCAGGCGGTCGAGGGCCGCGTCGACCTCATCGCGCCGGCTGACTGAAAATGCCTCGATGCCAAAAGCCTGTGCCACCTCGGTGAAGTCAGGGTTGTCGGACAAATCGACCTCGCTGTAGCGTTCGGCATGGAAAAGCTCCTGCCACTGGCGCACCAGCCCGAGGGCGGCGTTGTCGAGCAGCACGATCTTGACCGGAATGCCGTAGCGGCGCAGCGTGGCCAGTTCCTGAATGTTCATCATGATGGAACCGTCGCCGCTGACGCACAGCACCGGGCGCCCGGGGCGGGCCAGCCAGGCCCCCATGGCGGCCGGCAGCCCGTAGCCCATGGTGCCCAGCCCGGCGCTGGTCAGGTGGTTGCGTCCGCTGGTCATGCGCCAGTGCTGGGCAACCCACATCTGGTGCTGACCGACATCGCAGCTAACGAAGGCGTGCTCACCGGCCTTTAGGGACAGCTGTCTGAGCAGGGCAGGGGCATAAACACCGGTGCCCGGCGCGTCATAGCGCGGCTTGAAGCGCTGTTTGAGCTGCGCGCAGTGCGCCTGCCAGGAATGCCACCGGCCGCGGGCCGTCGACAGGCCGTCGAGCAGGCTGGACAGGTCGCCGCGCGGCGCCATGTCAGCCGGGCGCAGCTTGCCGATTTCGGCGCTGTCGGCGTCCATGTGAATCACGCGCGCGTTGGGCGCAAATCCGTCCAGCCGGCCGGTGGCGCGATCGTCGAAGCGCGCGCCGGCCACAATCAGCAGGTCGGAATTCTGGACAGCGTGATTGGCCGCCGCGTTGCCGTGCATGCCCAGCATGCCCAGAAAGGACGGGCTGTCGGTGTCCAGCGCACCCAGGCCCTTGAGCGTGGCCACAGCGGGAATGCCGGTGGCGGCGGCAAAGCGCCGCAGGGCTTGCTCGGCGCAGGCCAGCACCACTCCGCCGCCGATATAGAGCACGGGTTTTTGACTGTTTTCAATCAGGCCGTGGGCCGCTGCCAGGCTTTGGCTGCAAATGGGCTCGACCCGCTTTTGGGGCGCCTGCCAGGGACGGGCCGTGCCCGTGGCG
>DATGSU010000019.1:0-3410 GCA_035302305.1 Wenzhouxiangella sp.
CGGTGATTACCGCCAGGACTTTGCGCGCGAATACGTGGGCGGCAGCGCGCTGGAGGTTCAGCTGGACACCACCCACCCGCTGGGCTGGGGCTACGACGCGGAAAAGCTGGTGGTCTTCCGCCAGGGCACGCACGTGCTCAAGCAGGTTGACAACCCCTATGTGCACGCGGCCGCCTATGCCGACCAGCCGCTGGTGGCCGGCTATCTGTCGCAGGCCAACCGCGACCGCTTTGCCGGTACGCCGGCCGTCAGCGTTACCCATCACGGCCAGGGCCGGGTGGTCAGAATTGCCGACGACCCGCTGTTTCGGGCCTACTGGCGGGGCGGTGAAAAGCTGTTCGCCAACGCGCTGTTTTTCAGCGCGCTGACTGGCCGCACCGAACTTTGAGTTCTGGCGGCCCGGCCGATTTGGGTCGGTCAGACAATTCTTGAAAACCGGCCGCGCGTTTCGCCGGCCGGCGCCAGCCAGGCATCAAAATGCCTGGCAATGGCGCGCAAAAACAGCAGGCCGCTGTCGGTTACCTGCAGGCCATGGTCGTCAATCACGACCAGCCCGTCGGCGGCCAGCGGGGCAAGCTGTTCAAGCTCAGTGGAAAAATAGCGCTTGAAGGCAAGCTCGTAGTCCTGCTCCAGCGCGGCATAATCCACCCGCGCACGGCACATGATGCTTTCGATGACATCGGCGCGGATGCAGTCATCGGTGTTGCGCGTCAGCCCGCGCGCCACCGGCAGGCGGCTTTCGGTCACCGCTATTGCCCATTCGTCCAGC
This sequence comes from Wenzhouxiangella sp., assembly GCA_035302305.1. GTDB lineage: Bacteria > Pseudomonadota > Gammaproteobacteria > Xanthomonadales > Wenzhouxiangellaceae > Wenzhouxiangella. The sequence continues at coordinate 770 of DATGSU010000019.1, forward strand.
CCGCGATGATTCTGGGCAAAGCTGTCGCCCACCTGGCTGATGGCGCTGGGCCCGAAGCTGACCATGTCCAGCCCGCCGTGAGTGGAATAGCCCTGAAAATTGCGCACCAGCGAGCCGTCTTTTTTGGCCTTGACCAGCGAATCGTCGGGCCGCGCAAAATGATCCATGCCGATGAACTCATAGCCCGCTTGCAGCAGTCTCGCAAGGCTGTTGCGGAAGATGTCGAGCCTGTCTTTTGCTGCGGGCAGCTGGTCGGCGCGAATCTGGCGCTGGGCCTTGAACAGATGCGGCAGATGCGCGTAATTGAACAGCGACAGGCGATCGGGGCCCATGGCCACAATCCGCTCAATGGTGTTGGCAAAGCTGGCGGCTGTTTGCAGCGGCAGGCCGTAAATCAGATCAACGCTGATGGATGAAAAACCGCTGTCCTGCGCCGCCTTTATCACCGCGCCAACCGTGGCGGCGTCGTGCACGCGGTTGATGGCCGCCTGAACCTGTGCGTCAAGGTCCTGAACGCCGACCGAAATGCGGTTGAAGCCGGCTTCCGCGAGCCGGGCAATGGCTGCGGCGTCCACCGTGCGCGGGTCGACTTCCAGCCCCAGTTCGGCGTCATCGACAAAGCTGAAATGATCGCGCAGCATGCTCATCAGCCGGTCAATCTGGTCGGGCGTCAAAAAAGTGGGCGTGCCGCCGCCCAGGTGCAGCTGGCGCAGACGGCGGTCGCGGTCGAAGCGCGGCGCCACCAGGGCCAGCTCTTTCCCCAGGGTGTTAAGAAACCGGTCACCGGCCACGGGCGAGCGCGTAATGACGCGATTGCAGGCGCAGTAAAAGCACGGGCTGGCGCAAAAGGGCACGTGCACATACACCGACAGGTCTGCTGGCATGGGCAGGCTGTTGCTGTCGGCCACGGCGTGGGCATACTGGTCCGGCCCGAAATCCTCGCCGAAATTCACGGCGGTCGGGTATGAGGTGTAGCGCGGACCTTCCCCGCCATATTTTTCAATCAGGTCAAGATCGAAAGCGGGCTGCGGCAGCTCGTGCATGGTGTTGGTGGCAATCTTTCCGGTTGAAGACCATCAACAGTACCGCTGCGCTGCCCGACAGGAATTGATCAGTATCAATATATGGCCTCATTCAGCCCCGGCCGCTTCTGTTACATTGCTCAGGTTTGCAGATTTACAAAAAGCGGAGTGTTGCCGTGAACAGATTCAGCCTGCTTGTTTTTGCCCTGGCCCATTTTGCAATTGTTGTTTTTGCGCCCGCGGCGGTTTCAGCCGCCGACAAGGCGCCCGCGCCGGTTGCCATAGACCGGGTCATGGCGCTGGCGCCGCTGCCGGCTGATGCCGAGCTGGCCCAAAAAGCCGGCCATCACGATGAGCTCAGGGCCATGCTGGTCGAACGGCTTGCGGATAAAGCCCTGCCCCGCGACGGGCAGACCGTCAGCGCGTTTGGCCAAACGCTTGAATGGAACACGACCGCGCCCGCAAGGCTCAAAAAGAACGATTCGGCCGGTCTGTGGTGGTTTCAGCTTGAGGCCGACCGCTTTGTGCGCGGCCATTTGCGCATTGAAGGGCTGGACGATGCCGCCGTGTTTGCCGACGGCAAAAAAATCGAGGCCGGCAGCGACGGCCACCCGCTGGACCTGGCCGCCGGCAGCCACGGCATCTGGGTTGTGCATTCGGGCCGTGCCGACAAGGGCCGGCCGAAACTGTCCTGGGCCGGTCGGAAAGACCATGACAGGGTCACGGCCCACACGCAGCCGCACAGGCGGGTGTCGGCCATGCAGCTGACCAACGCCGAAACCGTCACCGGCATGGCCCTGTCACCGGACGGACGCCATGCTGCGCTGGCCTCCAAATACCGCGACGAGCTGGCCGATGCCGACGTGGCGCGCCTGCAGATCATCGACCTGGACAACAACAAAACCGTGCAGCATACGGTCGGCCAGGCCGCCGCCTCGCTGGCCTGGAGCCCGGACGGAAAAATGCTGGCCGTGGGCAGCGCCTCCAGCCTGTGGCTGCACGATCTGGACAGCGGCTCACTGCGCCCGCTGGTGCTTGAAAAGGACGGCCTGGGCGCCTGGCGCTGGCATCCCGATTCCGGTTCCATCCTGTTTGGCTGGACCAGCAGGGACGACACCGACACCGGCAAGCGCAAGCGGCTGCAAAGCCTGGAAGATCGCTGGGCCGGCTTTCGCGACAAAAGCCAGATCTACCAGGTGGATGTCAGCAGCGGCCTGGTGCGCCCGCTGACGGCCGGGGAGCAGTCGGTGCGGCTGCACGATGTGCGCGGCAAACGCCTGCTTTTGTCGAACGCTGTTATTGATTATTCCGAGCCGCCACATTCCAAAACCCGCCTTTTCGAGCTGGATCTGGGCTCGACAGAAGAGCGCGAAATTGCCCAAATTCGCGAATTTGCAGACATCAGATTTGCCGACGACGGCTACTGGCTGCTGGCCGGGCCTTCGCTGGCCATTGGCGACGGCGATGTCACCTCCGAAGGCCTGACCGCCAACGTCTACGACACCCAGCTCTACCGCCTGTCGGCCGACGGCGACAGCGCCACCAGCGTGAGCCGGGAATTCGACCCGGCCCTGGGCAGCGTGGAGCGCCTGGCCGACGGCAGCCTGCTGTTGTCGGCC
>DATGSU010000020.1:0-5572 GCA_035302305.1 Wenzhouxiangella sp.
TCCGGCCGTTTCCCGTCCAGATGCAGATCGGCTATCAGGTATTGCAGAGCGCTGTTACTCAGGGATTTCAACCCGCTCGATAATGACCGGCTCGGCCGGCACATCCTGGTGCATGCCGTGGTGGGTGGTTTCCACCTTGCGGATGGCGTCGACCACGTCCATGCCTTCGGTGACCTGGCCAAACACGGCGTAGCCCCAGGTTTGCCCTGACGCCTTGCTGCGGTGGTTCAGAAAGTCGTTGTCGACCACGTTGATGAAAAACTGGCTGGTGGCTGAATGCGGGTCGCCGGTGCGCGCCATGGCCAGCGTGCCGCGCTTGTTTTCCAGCCCGTTGTCGGCTTCATTTTCTATCGGGTCGCTGGTGGGTTTCTGATTGAAGTCGGTGTCGAAGCCGCCGCCCTGAATCATGAAGCTGTCGATAACGCGGTGAAAAAGTGTGCCGTCATAGTGGCCGGCGCGGGCGTATTCCAGAAAGTTGGCGCTGGACTTGGGCGCCTTGTCTTCAAACAGCTCAATGGTGATGCTGCCGAGGGTAGTGTGCAGAATCAAGGTTGTATTCTCCGTGGTTTCGTTTTCGGTGGCGCCTTCCGCCGTACCGGCTTCCTGGGCCGACAGCGGACAGGCGATCAGTATCAAAAGTGCAAGCAGGATACGCATGAAAATGGGTTCCCTTGGGTTGTGAACTGGCAATGATACTTGCTGCGGGGGCGGTTTTTAACCCGATCAGCTGACTTGCCGCTGTTTGAAGGCTGCGGCAGGCCATTTTCAGACCCGCCTGAAACGGGCTTGTTCAACCGGATGACAATGCCGCCCGGGTTATCGGTAAATGCGGCCAAATCAACGATCTGTGCTATAATGAACGGTTTGTGACAAGCAGATTCACACCTTGCCTGAACGTCTTGTTTTTTGATGAGAATTCAATTCGCTGCAGCGCGAATTGAGCGGCAGTTCATAAATATAACCTAAAGCAATTACGGGGTAACCGCAGATGGCGGAAATAGCACGCGAAGTGGTCCAGGTCAGCCTGGAAGACGAAATGCGCCAGTCCTATCTTGATTACGCCATGAGCGTTATCGTGGGCCGGGCGCTTCCGGACGTTAGGGACGGGCTCAAGCCCGTGCACCGGCGCGTGCTGTTTGCCATGCATGAGCTTGGCAACGATTTCAACAAGCCCTATAAAAAGTCCGCCCGCGTGGTGGGTGACGTCATCGGTAAATACCATCCGCACGGCGACAGCGCCGTATACGACACCATTGTGCGCATGGCCCAGCCGTTTTCCATGCGCTACATGCTGGTTGACGGCCAGGGCAACTTCGGCTCGGTTGACGGCGATTCGCCAGCCGCCATGCGTTACACCGAAGTGCGCATGGCCCGCATTGCCCATCAGATGCTGGCCGATATCGGCAAGGACACGGTCAACTTCGTGCCCAACTACGACGAGTCGGAGAACGAGCCGGTGGTGCTGCCGGCCCGCGTTCCCAACCTGCTCGTCAACGGCGCATCGGGCATTGCCGTTGGCATGGCCACCAATATCCCGCCGCACAACCTGGGTGAGGTAATCAGCGCGCTTCTGGCCATGACCGAAAACCCGGACATGAGCATCGATGAGATCATCGAGCATCTGCCCGGCCCCGACTTTCCCACCGCCGCCATCATCAACGGGGCAGCCGGAATTCACGAGGCCTATCGCACCGGCCGCGGTCGCATCTATCTGCGCGCGCGCACCGAAATCGAGCGCGACGACAGAACCGGCCGCGACCGCATTGTGGTCAACGAGCTGCCCTACATGGTCAACAAGGCGCGTTTGCTTGAAAAAATTGCCGAGCTGGTCAAGGAAAAGCGCCTGGAGGGCATCACCGGCCTGCGCGACGAATCCGACAAGGACGGCATGCGCATGGTCATTGAGCTTAGGCGCGGCGAGGTGGCCGAGGTCGTTCTCAACAACCTGTTCAAGCAAACCCAGCTGCAGACGGTGTTTGGCATCAACATGGTGGCGCTGGTCGATGGCCAGCCCAGGCTGCTCAACATCCAGCAGATGCTGTCCGCCTTTCTGGCCCACCGCCGCGATGTCGTTACCCGGCGCAGCCTGTATGAGCTGCGCAAGTCGCGCGAGCGGGCACATATTCTCGAAGGCCTGACCATTGCGCTGGCCAATCTTGATGAGGTCATTGCCCTGATCAAGGAGGCGCGCACGCCGGCCGACGCGCGCCGCGAGCTGCAGGCAAGGCGCTGGGATGCCGGCCTGGTCAAGGCGCTTCTGGGCCAGGCGGGTGCCGAGCTGTCGCGGCCCGAGGGCCTGTTGCCCGAATACGGCCTGGACGACAGCGGCTACCAATTGTCTCCACAGCAGGCCCAGGCCATTCTCGATCTGCGCCTGCAAAAGCTGACCGGGCTGGAGCAGGAAAAGCTGGCCGAGGAATACGAAAGCATTCTGGATGACATTCGCGAGCTGATGCGCATTCTTTCGGAGCCCGATGTGCTGATGCAGGTCATACGCGAGGAGCTTGAAGAGCTGCGCGATCAGTTCAACGACGAGCGCCGCTCCGAGATTGTCCACACCCACCTTGATCTGACCATGGAGGACCTGATTCCCTCCGAAGACGTGGTGGTGACCCTGTCGCATGCCGGCTATGCCAAATACCAGCCGCTGGACCGCTATCGCGCCCAGCGTCGCGGCGGCCGCGGCCGCTCGGCCACGCAGACCCGCGATGAGGATTTTGTCGCTCATTTCTGGGTGACCAACACCCACGACACGCTGCTGGTGTTTACCAGCGCGGGCAAGGTGTATCGAATGCGCGTCTACGAGCTGCCGCAGGCCAGCCACAACAGCCGCGGTCGCCCCATGGTCAACCTGCTGCCGCTTGAAGAGGGCGAGCGCATCAATGCCGTTTTGCCAACCCGCGAATTCCCCGAGGATTCGTTCGTGTTCTTTGCCACCCGCAGCGGCCGGGTCAAGAAAACGCCGCTGGCCGACTTTGCCAATATTCGCTCCAACGGCATCTGGGCCATTCATCTCGAAGACGATGATGAGCTGGTGGACGTGGCGCTGACCGATGGCCAGCGCGACATTCTGCTGTTTTCGTCGGCCGGAAAAGCGGTGCGCTTCAATGAAGCCGACGCCCGCGCCATGGGGCGCCAGACCCGCGGCGTGATAGGCATCCGCATGCAGGAAAGCGAGCGGGTGGTTTCCATGCTGGTGGCCGATGACGGCGGTGACGTGCTTTTGGGCACCGTCAACGGCTACGGCAAGCGCACCGACCTGGATGAGTTCCCCGTGCATCGCCGCGGCGGTCAGGGGGTGATAGGCATTCGAACCGAGGGCCGCAATGGCGATCTGGTGGCTGCGCTTGAAGTGAGCGACGAAGATGATGTCATGCTGACGTCCAACGCGGGCACCCTGGTGCGCACCCGTGCCGACGAAATATCGCGCCTGGGCCGCAACACCCAGGGCGTGACCCTGATCCGCCTGGGCGAGGACGAGGAGCTGATCGGGCTGGCCCGGGTGGCGGCCAGCGATGATGACGACATCGAGATTGACGGCGAAATCGACAGCGAAATCGACAGCGAGGACGATTCCCGGGGCCAGTAGCCGCAGGCGCTGTGCCCGGATTGCCGCTCGCCCATGACTTTTGTCACGGTCGGCGGCAGTCCGGCCTGTAGTATCATCGCGGACGTTTCCAAATATCTCTGGAGAAGTCCCTTGCAACCCACCAAGCACACAGCACTTGCGCGCTGGATGCTGGTGTTCGCGCTGGTTTTTCTCACCGGCACGGCACTGGCTGATACCCGGCTTTTAAGATTCCCCGACGTGCACGGCAATCAGGTCGTGTTCAGCTACGGCGGTGATTTATGGGCCGCCCCCACCACGGGCGGCACAGCCTGGCGGCTGACTTCCCACCCCGGCCTGGAACTGTTTCCCAAGTTTTCTCCCGATGGCCGCTGGATTGCCTTCACCGGTCAGTACGGCGGCGATGAGCAGGTTTATGTCATCCCTGCATCGGGCGGCGAGCCCGACCAGCTGACCTGGTATCCATCCTCGGGCCCGCTGCCGCCGCGCTGGGGTTACGACAACCAGGTTTACGGCTGGACGCCCGATGGCGAGTCGGTGCTGTTCCGCTCGCTGCGAGATGCCTGGGGTTCATCAAGCGCGCGTCTGTATACCGTTGCGCGCACCGGCGGCATGCCCGAAGCCCTGCCCATGCCGGTTTCGGGTGCGGGAGTATTCAGCGATGACGGCAGCAAGGTGTTCTACTCGCCCCTGTTCCGCGATTTCCGCACCTGGAAGCGCTATGAGGGCGGCTGGGCCCAGGATTTGTGGCTGTTTGATCTGAGCGCCAATGACGCGCGCCAGATCACCGACCACCCGCGCACCGAGCGCGACCCCATGTGGATCAATGGCCAGGGCTATTTTGTTTCCGACCGCGATGGCACCCTCAACCTCTACAGCGTCGATGTTGACAGCGGTGAGGTCGAGCAGTTGACTCACCATGATGATTTTGACGTGCGCTGGGCCAGCGCCGACCGCGAAGGGCAGATTGTTTATGAGCATGGCGGGCGCCTGCGCATTTTCAACACCGCTGACGGCAGTGATACCGGTCTGGAAATCCACGTGCCCGACGACGGCATCAACCGTCGCGCGCGCATGGTTGATGTATCGGACCAGATACATGGTGCACGCCTGAGCCCAACGGGCAAGCGCGTGCTGTTCGAGGCGCGCGGCAGCCTGTTCAGCGCCCCGGTGGGCGATGGCGTGGCTCGCCAGGTTACTCACGGCTCCGATGCCCACGACCGCGAAGCCGACTGGTCGCCCGATGGCCGGCAGGTGGTGTTTGTGTCCGACCAAAGTGGTGAGGAAGAGCTGTATATCGCGCCTGTGGACGGCAGTGAAAGCCCCAAGGCACTGACCTCGAACAACCGTACGAGGTTCTATCAGCCGCGCTTTTCACCCGACGGCAAGCATGTTGCCGTATCGGACAAGGACGGCAATATCTACGTGATCGCCGCATCCGGAAAGGGCGGTCTCAAAAAAGTCGGTCGCGACACCGGCTGGCGCAATAGAGACTACGTCTGGTCGCCGGACGGGCAGTGGCTGGCCTTCAGCCTGACCGAGAATTCCGAGCTGCGCGCCGTGCATATCTACAGCGTCAGCGAAGAACGCACCCGCCGCGTGACCGAAGGGCTCTTTTCGGAATACGAACCGGCCTTTTCCCATGACGGCAAGCTGCTGGCGTTTCTGGCCGATCGTGAATACTCACCCCAGATCGCCGGGCGCGAGTGGAACTATGCCAACAACCGTATGACCGGCATTTACGCCTATCTGCTCGATGAGTCGGCCACCAACCCGTTTGCGCCCGAAGATGCCGAAGAAAAGGGCATGGGTGACAGCGCCGACAGCGGCAATGGCAGCGACAAGGAAAACTCCGGGCAAAAGACCCGCATTGACTTTGACGGCCTGCAGCAGCGCCTGATTCGGGTGCCGGTTGATCCGGGCAATTATTCCACTCTGGCCCTGTCTGAAACCGGCATTCTGTTTGGCGAGCACGATGCCTTTTATTACGGCCGGGCGCCGGCC
>DATGSU010000021.1:0-12585 GCA_035302305.1 Wenzhouxiangella sp.
CGGCAGACAGAAGGTCGAGGTGCTCAGTGACATCAATCTGGACGTGGCCGAGGGCGATTTTTTGGCGCTCATGGGGCCGTCCGGATCGGGCAAGACCACGCTGCTCAACCTCATCGGCGGCCTGGACGTGCCCACGGCCGGCAGCATCACCGTGGACGGGCGGCGCATCGACCGCATGAACAGCGGCCAGCTGGCGCGCTGGCGGGCATCGAATATTGGTTATATCTTCCAGTTCTACAATCTGATGCCGGCCTTGTCGGCGCAAAGGAATGTAGAGCTGCCGCTGCTGCTGACGCGGCTTTCGGCCCGCCAGCGCAGGCAAAACGCGGCCACTGCGCTCAGGCTGGTGGGGCTTGAGGACAGAGCGGCCCACAGACCGTCGGAGCTGTCGGGCGGCCAGCAGCAGCGCGTGGCCATCGCCCGTGCCATTGTGTCCGACCCGCGGGTTCTGGTGTGCGACGAACCCACCGGTGACCTGGACAGGGAATCGGCCGAGAACATTCTGGGCCTGCTGGAGCGCCTCAACCGCGAGCATGGCAAAACCATCGTCATGGTCACCCATGACCCCAGGGCGGCCGAGCATGGCAGCCATGTTCTGCACCTGGACAAGGGCCGGCTGGTTGAAGCCGCCGCCCTGACCTGAGCGGGGGCAAGCCATGAAATACTTTCATCTGGTATGGGCGGCGCTGTTTCGCCGCAGGACGCGCACCTTTTTGACCCTGGTGTCCATCATTGCGGCTTTTTTGCTGTTCGGTCTGCTCGATACCGTGCGGGTGGCCTTTAACCCCGGCGACAGCGTGGCCGGCGCCGGCCGGCTGGTGATCACATCAAGAGTGTCGATGATGGAATCACTGCCGCAAAGCCTGGGCGAGCGCATCAGACAGGTGGACGGTGTCAGCAAGGTTGCGGGCGCCGGCTGGTTTGGCGGGTTCTACCAGGACGCCCGCAACCAGATACCCAGCTTTGCCGTCAGCCCGGAATATCTCGACGCGTACCCGGAAATCGAGCTGCCGGCGCAGCAGCATGAAGACTGGCGCAACAACCGCGTCGGGCTGATTGTCGGCGAGTCGCTGGCCAACCGCTTCGAGTGGCAGATTGGCGACCGGATTCCGCTGCAGTCGGCCATCTGGCCGTCAAGGGCCAGCGGCGACAACACCTGGACATTTGAGGTTTCCGGCATCATGCGCGGCGTGGGCAAGCAGGCGGCCGGCTACAGCAATATGGTCATGCTGCACTGGAAATATTTTGAGGAAAACAACGAGTTTGGGACAGATGGGGTGCACTGGTATGTTGCCCAGGTTGGTGATCCGGACAGGGCCGATGAAATTGCCGGGCGCATTGACGAGCTGTCGGCCAATTCCAGCCACGAGACCCGCACCCAGACCGAGCAGGCTTTCCAGGCGTCCTTTATCCGGCAGCTGGTCAATATCGGCCTGATCGTCACAGCCATTATGGGCGCGGTGTTTTTCACGCTGCTGCTGCTGGCGGGCAACACCATGATGCAGGCCGTGCGTGAGCGCACCTCCGAGCTGGCCGTGCTCAAGACGCTGGGCTTTACCGATTTCAGCGTGCTGTCCATGGTGCTGGCCGAAAGCGTTTTGCTGGTGCTGCTGGGCGGGCTTGTTGGCCTGGGTCTGGTGGCACTGATTGTTCCGGCGCTGGCGGCTGCATCGGGCGGCATGCTGCCGTTCGGTGGTGTGGGGCCACAAACATGGGCCACCGCGGTTGTGCTGATGCTGCTGTTTGGCCTGGCGGTCGGGCTGGTGCCGGCCGTGCAGGCCATGCGGCTGAACATGGTTGATGCCTTGAGGTCGGGACAATGAAAAGATTGCTTGCAAATATGGGCCTGATGGCCGGGCTGGTTGTGGCGCTGGCCATTTGGGTGCAGCTGCCCCTGACAGGCGTGCTGGCTTTGGTGCTGCTGCTGGCCGGGTGGCTGACAGCAACGCGGGCCGGGCGCCAGGCGGCTCTGGTTACGCGTGTTGGGCTGGGCACTGTTGGCCGCCGCCTGGGCTCTTCGCTGGTCATTGTTTTGGGCATTGCCGGCGTGGTCGGCGTGCTGACCGCGCTGCTGGCCATGGGCGCCGGGTTGCAGGCCACGCTGGCCGGTGGCGGCAGCGATGATGCCGCGCTGATCCTGCGCGGCGGCGCGCCGGCCGAGGCCCAGTCGGTGCTGGGCCAGGATGAGATCCAGGCCGTTACTCAGGCGCCCGGCGTGGCGCATGATAACGACGGCAGGCCGCTGGTATCGGGCGAGGTGATTGTCGCCGTCAATGTCACCAGCCGCGATGGTGATGATGCCAGCGTTCAGCTGCGCGGCGTGGACGATACGGCCTGGGCGGTGCGCCCGGGCGTTGAATTGATCGAGGGCCGCCCGTTCAGGACGGGCATGCAGGAACTGGTGGTGGGTCGCCGGGCGTCCGACCGCTATGCCGGCCTGAAGCCGGGCGACAGCGTTCAGCTGGGCCCCGAACGCTGGGACGTGGTGGGCGTGTTTGAATCGGGCGATGGCCATGATTCGGAGCTGTGGGCCGACCGCAATACGGTGGCCTCGGCTTTCAGGCGCGGCAACAGTGTTTCGGCGCTGCTGGTCGGGCTGACCGGCGCAGACGCCTTCGATGGGTTCAAGGCCGCGCTGGAGTCCAATCCGCAGCTCAACGTGCGTGTTCAGACCACGGCCGAATATTTTGCCGCCCAGTCGGAAGGACTGGTCACCGTCATTCGCGTGGTTGGCATTGCCGTGGCAGCCATTATGGCCATAGGCGCCATTTTTGGCGCCCTCAACTGCATGTTTGCCGCGGTTGCCGCCCGCGCCCGGGAAATCGCCACGCTGCGCGCCATGGGTTTTCGTGGTTTGCCGGTGGTGGTGTCCATCATGCTTGAAACCATGATTCTGGCGCTGGCCGGCGGTCTGCTGGGTGCGCTTTTGGCATGGGTCCTGTTCAACGGCCACAGCGCGTCAACGCTGGCCGGAATGAGCCAGGTGGTGTTCAGCTTCAAGGTTGATTTCGGCCTGATGTGGACCGGCATCAAGTGGGCGCTGGCCATCGGTCTGGTTGGCGGGCTGTTCCCGGCAGTCAGGGCGGCCCGGCTTCCGGTTACGGTCGCCTTGCGCGAAACCTGAACAAGGCCCCTGGCCGTTCTCAAGTTTTGAGAACGGCGCATGCTTGAATCTCCATTGACGACTGTGATGGAGATTTGCAATGCCTATTGGTTCGGGAAACTGCCAGGCGCGCAGGCGCACCGACATTGCCCGGCTGATGACCGAAAGCCTGACGGGCGTGGGGTCACTGATGACGGAGCTGGCCGCCGGGGCCGGCCTGGTGGTGGCGCTGGCCACGGGCCTGCTGTGGCTGGCCGGGCTGCCGTAGACTTGCGGCAGCCCGGGCGCATCGCTGTCAGGCCGCCTTTTCGGATTTTTTGGTGGGCCCGTTGAGGAGGGCATCGCGCGTGGCATCGACAATCAGGTCGACTTCGTCCGAAGTGATTCCAAAGGCCGGCGTGTAGCGCAGGGAATTGGCGCCGCCGTGAATCACGTTGATGCCGTTCAGGCGCAGGTATTCCTCGATGGAGTTGTCTCCAAATGCCTTGTAGACGACATCATCAAGCTCGACCGAGAACAGCAGGCCGGTGCCCTGAACGCGGGTGATGCGGCCGTTCAGCTCGCTGGCCAGCTGCTCAAGCTTTTCGACAAACTCGCGGCCGCGCTCGACAATGTTGGCGCGCAGCTGGGGCGTGACCTGCTCAAGCACGGCGGTGCCGACATCCAGCGCCCGCGGGTTGGCGGTCATGGTGTTGCCGTAAACGCCTTTCTGGTAAAGATCGGCTGCGCGATCGTTCATGGCCAGAACAGACAGCGGATACTGGCCGGCGTTGAGTGCCTTGGAATAGGTTTCCAGGTCAGGCGCTTCAAGCGTTTCAAAGCCTGGATAGTCCACAATGGACAGCACGCCACAGGCGCGCAGGCCGGCCTGGATGGAGTCAATCAGCAGCAGCGCGCCGTGGTCTTTCGTCAGGCGGCGCGCGGCGGCGTAAAACTCCGGGGTGATGCCCATGCCGGGGTTGCCTTCGCCCATGACCGGCTCAAGAAATACCGCTTCAATAAAGGCGCGGTTTTTGTCTGCCCAGTCAAAAGCCTGCTCAAGGTGCTCGATGTTGTTGGGTTCGACCGTAATCAGCGTGTCGTCATTGCGATACGAAGCCAGGTGTTTGGCATAGGTCTTGCGCGTTGAATCGGAAAATCGCGCCGGGCGATCGGTGCGCCCGTGAAAGCTGCCGGTCAGCGACAGGCGGTGCACCTTGTGGCCTGCTCTGGGGCCGTCGGGGTCGGTCATGCGACGGGTGTTGATGTCGGCAATGCGGCAGCCCACCGTGACGGCCTCTGAGCCGGAGTTCATGCATAGGAAGCGGTTGAATGGCGAGCCGCCTGCGCGGTTTTGGCCGATTTCCTTTTTCAGGGCGTCATAAAAGCGCTGATGTGAAAAGCTCGGCGTCATGATGTTGGCCATGACCTGGGTCTGGTTCATGGCTTCAAGAACGACGTCGGGGGCGTGCCCCATGCCGAGCATGCCGTAGCCGCCCGAATCGTGCAGCACGGCGCCCTTGGAGGTGATGATCCACGAGCCGCGTGCCGCCAGGGCAACGTAGGGGTTGACGCAGTCATCGGCATAAAAGTTGACGTAGCCGGCCTGCAGGGTATCTTTTTGCTCGGCCTCGTCGGCAGTAACCAGCCCGGGATAAACCCTGCGCCAGTGATCCAGCGCCGCCAGCGCGTCGTCCACGGCCTGTTCAAGCTGGCTGTCTTGCCGGGCAAAACGTACGATGACGTCATCGTCCAGCCCGGTGGTCAGCGGCTTGCCGCCGGCCTTGCGCAGGGTATCCAGTTTGCTGATGATGCTCACATGCGTCTCCTTGAAACTCCGATGAACAGACCTGTAGGAAAACTCCCTATTGTATCAAGAAAGCGGCCGTCAACCCTGTTTTGTGCCCGCTGAAATGCGGATGCGCCGTTTCCCGCCGGGCAGGTCGTCAATATGAATATGCCGGTCGCTGTCGGGAAGCCAGCCGGCACCGCGCTCGGGCCATTCAATGAGGATCAGGCTGTTGTCGCCCAACAGGTCTTCCAGGCCGAGGTAGAGGATTTCCTCGCCGTGACCGAGACGGTACAAATCAAGGTGATGGATGTTCAGGCCGCCAACGCCGTAGCTTTCTATGAGTCCGTAGCTGGGGCTTTTGACCCGGCCGTCAAAACCCAGCGCCCGCAGCAGGCCGCGCACCAGGGTGGTTTTCCCCACGCCCAGATCGCCCGACAGGTACACCACCTGCCCGCCGCCCAGCAGTTTGGCCAGGGTGGCGCCGGCCGCCAGCGTGTCGGCTTCGCTGGCTGATTCGATGATGACGGTTTCACTCATTTGGGCAGTATTGTGCCAAGTTTGTCGATGACCTGGCTGGCCAGCACCTGGCGCCGGCGGCGCGCTGCCGAATCACCGGCCAGGGCGTGGGCCACAACGCCGCAGCGAGCGGCCTCGGGCAGCGTCAACCCCTGACCCGCAAACGAGGCAATCATGCCGGTGAGCGCATCGCCCATGCCGGCGGAGGCCATGGCCGGGCCGCCGTACGGGCAGACGGCCAGCGGTTCATCAGGGGCCGCCACGAGCGTGCCATGGCCTTTCAAAACAACCACGGCCCGGTATTTTTCGGCCAGCTTGCGCACGGCGGCAAAGCGGTCGGCCATAACGGCGGTCGTGTCGGTATTGAGCAGGCGGGCCGCCTCGCCGGGGTGAGGCGTCAGGATCCAGCGGCCGCGCTGCTGCGGCTGTTGTGCCAGCAGGTTGAGCGCATCGGCATCAACCACCAGGGGAACGGACGATTCCAGGCAGGCCCGCAGCAGCATTTTTGACCACTCGTCCTGCCCCAGACCGGGGCCAATGGCCACGACATCGGCCCTGCCGATGTGCTCGGCTGCCTTCTCGGGCCAGCTGGCGTCGGCGGTCATCAGCTCGGGCTGCAGAGCCGGAGCGAGCGCAAGATGCCTTGTGAGCGTGGCGATGGTCACCAGTCCGCTGCCGGCGGCCAGCGCGGCCCGGCCGGCCAGCACCGGAGCGCCGGCCATGCCAAGGTTGCCGCCCATGATCAATAACCGCCCCAGGTCGCCCTTGTGGGTATCGGCCCGGCGGGGCGGCAGCCACACAGGCAGCCGATTGCCATCCAGCAGCACGGCATCGGCCTTTTCCCGGCGGTAAATGTCGGCAGGCGCTCCCAGGTCATCAAAATGCAGCTGCCCGCAGTAGCTGCCGGCCTGGCCGGTATACAGGCCGCGCTTGCGGCCGATGAAGCTGATGGTGGCACTGGCGCGTACGCATGCGCCCATGACCATGCCGGTATCGCTGTTGAGCCCGGACGGGACATCAATGGCCATGACCGGCCGGCGGGCCTGGTTGATGCGCTGTATTGAACTGGCGCAGTCTTCCCTGACCGGGCCTTCAAGCCCGGTGCCCAGAAGGGCATCGACAATCACATCACCGTTCAATGCGGAATCGGGCTTTTCGACGGCGCCGCCGGCTGCCAGCCAGTCACTGGCCGCGCGGGCCGCGCTGCCGGCCAGTTCCTCCACCGGCCTGTGCGCCACAAGCTGGACGCCCAGTCCGGCACGCCGGGCCAGTTCTGCAACCACATAGCCATCGCCGCCGTTGTTGCCGCCGCCGCAAAAAATGCTCAGCGATCGTGCTTCGGGCCAGCGGACCCTGATCAGCTCAAACGCTGCGCTGCCGGCGCGACGCATCAGCGCGTGGCCGTCAACGCCCAGGCTTTTCATGGCCAGCCGGTCGAGCTCGCGAACCTGTGCGGCGCGGTACAGTGCAGTGGTGTGATAATGATTGACGCTGCTCATGCGGTCGATTATAGGCGCCAGGCGGCCGGGCTCAGGCGACTGATGCCATACCGATTCAAACCATTTGTTGGGCCGCCATGCGGCAATGCGTATTCAGGAGGATTTCATGCGGGCATGGATGATAGAACAGCCGGGCGAGGCTGATGTAATGAAGCTTGGGAAGATTGATCAGCCCCGGCCCGGGCCCGAGGAAGTGCGCATTGAAGTGCACGCCATTGGCATCAACCGGGCCGATATTGTGCAGCGGCGCGGATTCTATCCGCCGCCGCCGGGCTTCGATGCCCGCATTCCCGGGCTGGAATACGCCGGCGTGGTTGCCGAAGCCGGAGACAGGGTGCAGGGCCTGGCGGCTGGCGATGCCGTCATGGGTCTGGTGGGCGGCGGCGCCTATGCAGAGCAGCTGGTGGTGCACGAGCGCGAAACTCTCAGCGTTCCGGCCGGCCTGACGATGACGGATGCAGCGGCCATTCCCGAAGCGTTCATGACTGCCTGGCGGGCGTTGTTTCTGGAGGCCGGCCTGGCTTCGGGGCAGTGGTGCCTGGTGCGCGGCGCAACCTCCGGCGTGGGTCAGGCCGCGCTGCAGCTGATTCGCGCGCTGGGCGCGCGCAGCATTGCCACCAGCCGACGGCAGGAACGCCTGGACATGCTTTCGGATATCGGTTTTGACCTGGGGCTGGTGGATGGCGACCGGGGCGTGGCCGAGGCCGTGCATGAGCACAGCGGCGGTGCGCACGTGGTGCTCGACTTTGTGGGTGCGGCCGCCCTGGCCGACAATTTGGCGTCATTGCGTGAAGACGGCACCCAGGTGCTGATTGGCCTGATGGGCGGGCGGCGTGCGCAGATTGATCTGGGCGCGGTGCTCATGCGCCGGCTGCGGCTGGTGGCCATGACCATGCGCAGCCTGCCGCTGGAAAGAAAGATCTTGCTGGCCCGGAAATTCAACGACCGGCTGCTGCCGCTGTTTGAGGGCGGCAGGCTGGCCCCGCGGGTTGACCGGGTTTTTGATTTTGAAGAAGCGGTCGAGGCCCACAGACTGATGGAATCGGGTGCCCACTGCGGCAAGCTGGTGCTGGCCGTGCGCAAATAAACTCCGATCATCGCCGCCAGCGAGCGCAGGCCTGTTTTCGACAGGGCTCATGTCATTCGACAGCGATGGGATAATGAACGCATGAGCCATACAGACAACGACATTCGCGAAGAAATTGACACCGGCCGGCTGGTTGAGAAGATTCGCGCCTGGGGCAAGGAGCTGGGTTTTGCGGACATCGGCATTGCCGACACCGATCTGGCTGTTTACGAACAGCGCCTGGACGAATGGATTGAAAAGGGCCGCCATGGCGAAATGGAATGGATGCATGCCCACGGCCGCAAGCGCACCCGCCCGGCGCTGCTGCACCCAAATACACGATCGGTCATTGTCGCCCGCATGGACTATCTGCATGAATCGGCCCGCCCGGTCAGGGAAGTCATCGATCAGCCCGACCGGGCCTTTGTGTCGCGCTATGCGCTGGGGCGCGACTATCACAGACTCATTCGCAAGCGCCTGCAAAGGCTGGCTTCGCGCATCGAGGAGAAAATCGGGCCGTTCGGCTACCGTGCTTTTTCCGATTCGGCGCCCGTTATGGAAAAGCCGCTGGCCGAAAAGGCCGGGCTGGGCTGGATAGGCAAGCACACCCTGGTGCTCAGTCGCCATGTCGGCTCCTGGTTTTTTCTGGGCGAGATATACACCGACCTGAAGCTGCCGCCCGATGAGCCGGTCTCCAAGCACTGCGGCAGCTGCACGCGCTGCATTGATGTGTGCCCCACCGGGGCCATTGTCGCTCCTTTTCAGCTGGACGCCCGGCGCTGCATTTCCTATCTGACCATCGAGCTCAAGGGCTCCATTCCTGTGGAGCTGCGCTCCAAAATGGGCAACCGGGTGTTTGGCTGCGACGACTGCCAAATGGTGTGTCCGTGGAATCGCTACGCGCAGTTCACCAAAGAAGATGATTTCGCTCCGCGCAAGGATCTGGATGCCGGTGAGCTTGTCGAGCTGTTTGGCTGGGATGAAAAAACCTTTTTGAAACGCACCGAAGGCAGCGCCATACGCCGCACCGGCCATGAGCGCTGGCTCAGAAACCTGGCCGTTGCCCTGGGCAATGCGCCCACGTCTCCTGCAGTGGTTGAAGCGCTCAGATCGCGGCTGGATTATCCATCCGAGCTTGTTCGCGAGCATGTCGAGTGGGCGCTGGAACGTCACGGGGAAAGTCCCGGGCAGGCGCGTTAAAGCCCTTTTTTTTGACTGAAACCGTCGTTTGGGCCGCCAATATCGACGTTTTGGTCAATTTGTCTTTTCAAATGTGCCAATTTGATGGCAGGGCAAAAGATTTCTGAAACCTTTTGTCCTCTGACCTCATCCTGTATGCAACCACAACAGGAACGGCTCATGACCTTGCGGACCGAAGAAAGGCACACACGATCGGACAGCGGCGCGCTGACCGACTTCGAGCTGGTTGAGCGCGTTCGCGGCGGCGAGCTGGCGCTCTACGAGCTGATCATGCGGCGCTACAACCAGCGCCTGTTTCGCATTGCGCGCGGCATCTTAAAAAATGACGGCGAAGCGGAAGACATGGTTCAGGAGGCGTGGATCAGGGCTTACCGTCACCTGGGTGAATTTCAGGGCCCGCAGGGGTTTGGCAGCTGGCTGTGTCGCATTGCTGCCAATCTGGCGCTGATGCGTGCCCGGCGCTCCGACTGGGTACGCCCGCATCTGCCGGCAGAAGTCCTGGGCCGTCCCGGAGAGGTCACCCCCATGCACAGTCACAGCAGCACATCACCGGAAGACGCGGCCTGGAACAGCCAGCTGCGAGGTTTCATGGAAGACGCCATAGACAGTCTTCCGGACCTGTATCGCAGCTGCTTTGTCATGCGTGAAGTCGAGCAGATGTCGATCAGGGAAACGGCCGAGGCGCTCGGCATCAAGCCGGCCGCGGTCAAAAGCAGGGCCTTTCGTGCACGCAGGCTTTTGCAGGCAAGGCTGAACCGGCAAACCGGCCAGGCCGTGTCGGAAGTGTTCGGCTTTGCGGGCGAGCGCTGCGACCGGATTGTCAAAGAGGTGTTCCGGAATATTGAAAACCTTCAACAGGAGAAATAACCATGCTGATCTATACAGCCATTGCTCTTTTCTTGCTGGGTGCGCTGGCGGGCATCGTCATGGCCACGCAAATCATTGCGCAAAACCGTCGCCCCAATCCGCTGCTGGCCGGCATTCACGGCGTGCTGGTTGCCTCCGGGCTGGTCTTGCTCATTGTTGCCATTGTGGCTGGCTCAACCACGCCGGTTGTAAAGGTTGGACTGGGCTTTCTGCTGGTGGCCGCACTGTTTGGTTTCTATCTGGCCAGTCTGCACATCAGCGGCCGACAGCACCCTACAGCGGCCGTGGTCACCCATGCCGCGCTTGCGGTTGTTGGCGTGCTGCTTCTTATAGGCTCGGTCATTATTGTTGTCTGAGCGGCCATCAGGCCCCGGCTGCAGGGAGTGAGCAATGCAGAATCTGAAAGTTGGAGGCGTGCCGCTGCACACGGCGCTGGTTCATTTCCCGGTGGTGTTCTGGAGCCTGGCAATGGCCACCGATATCGCCGGGTTGCTGACGCAGTCCGACATCTGGTGGACTGTTTCCTGGTGGTCACTGGCGGCCGGCCTTGTTGCGGGACTGGCGGCTGCCGCGGTCGGGTTTGTCGATTTTGTCCTGCTGGGGCGGGCCCGGCACCCGGCCGTCGGCCATGTTCAGAATCACATGCTGGTCATGCTGTGCGCCTGGGCGGTCTTTCTGGTTGATTTGCTGGTGCGCGATATGCACCACCCGTCGGCGCTGTCCCCGTGGGCCGTGGCCGTCACCGCGCTGGGCTTTGTGCTGCTGGCCATCGGCGCCCATCTGGGCGGGCGGCTGGTCTACCGGCACCGTGTCGGTATTGACTGAAGCACCCATCAGAACTGCAGCTGCAGACCGACATTGATGCTGCGCCCGCTGCCCGGTTCGAACAGCGCGGCATCGGCGGCGGCCGTATCGGTGATGCTGGCGCTGGCTATGTATTTTTTGTTGGCCAGATTGCGGCCCTCAAAAAATATGGAAAACAGCGCACTATCCCAGCCTGCGCGCGCGCTGACCAGAGCGTAGGCCCGCGTTTTCAGACTGTTGGCGTTGTCGACATAAAATGCCTGCGGCACCCATTCCGTGCCCGCACCCAGATAAAAGCCGTCGGCCTGGCGGTATTCCAGCTCAGCACGCACATAGTGGCGCGGCACGCCGGGAATGCGGTTGTTGTGCCAGACAGGGTCATTGCCAAAGCGAAAGTCATTGAATGTCCACGCGGTATTGAGAGAAATGCTGCCGGGCGGGCCAAACGGATTGTCAAGAACCCTCCAGCGCGCCGATGCCTCCACGCCCTGGTGGGTGGTGTCATCCAGATTGGTGGTGGCATCGCAGATATTCCAGGCGGTGGATACGCACTGAAATTCATTGCTGAGCCGGGCCCGGTAGACGGAAACATCCCAGGCCAGGCGGGCTGTTTGTCCGCGCGTGCCCGCCTCAAGCGTGGTGGCGCGCTGGTGGCGCAGGCGGTCAAGTGCCACCAGGCTGTCAAACTGCAGATCATCCCAGGTCGGTGCCTCGCCGCTGCGCGACAGGCCGGCATACAGTTGAACATCTTCAGCCGGTTGCCACAGCAGGCCCAGCGAAGGATTGACGATGTCGTAATGCTTCTTTGCCGGGTGCTCATGGTCATTCAGCCGGTCGGTGCTGGTGCGGCTGGCACGCAGATACTGCAGGCCGGCGGTCAGCGCCCAATCAGGGGTGATGTGCAGCCTGTTTTCAGCATACAGGGTCAGGTTGTCGGCATGGTTGCGCACGTGACTGGTTTGCCGGCCCTTGAATCCGCCGATGTTTTCAAACTGCTGCGCCTGCACGCGCCCGCTCGACCAGTTGACCCCGACAACAAGCCGGTTGTCGAGGCCCGACAGAATCAGGTTCCGTTCTGCGCGGGCAAACAGGCCATGATCGCGACGATCGTGATCAAGGTATTCGTAAATGGGGTGGTCCAGCCTGCCGGCCGACAGCCAGCCGCCCAGCTCGAGTCGACCGCTGTCGGTTGCAATCACCGTGCGGTTGCCGATTCGTCCGCTGTCAAGATTGTGCTGCCAGTCATCGATGACGTTGACCCCGGCCGCCCGCTGCGGCTGTTCCAGGGCCTGCTTGCGGCTCACCGAGCCCGGCAGACGCTGGCGGCTGCGCAGTCCTGCAAGGTAAAAGCGTGTTTCCGCCCGCTCGCCCAGCGTGTGGCCATAGTTGGCATTAATGCGCTGTACTTCACCCTGGCTGTGAGCCCGAAAACCGTCCTGGCGCTGGGCCGAGCCGGTTATAAAACCGTCGTTGCCCGATTTGGAAAACCCGCCGCTGGCATAAAGCCTTCGCCAGCCGTGACTGCCGACGTCGGCCCGTAATTCAGGTCGGCTGACGCTGCTGCCGGTTGTCGTCACAAAATTGATGGCGCCGCCGAGAGAGCCGGCTCCGTAGCGCAACCCGCTGGCGCCCCGATAGACTTCAACATGGCGGTAGGCGGTCGGGTCTATCCACTGAAAGTCGCTGCTGCCGTCGGCGCTGTTGAGCGGCATGCCGTCCTGGTAGAGGTTGATGCCGCGCAGGTGATAGTAGCGCGACA
>DATGSU010000022.1:0-16058 GCA_035302305.1 Wenzhouxiangella sp.
TTGACTGGACCAGAAGTCCGAATGATTGAAAATCGACTGAACCACAGACCACGAAAGTGCCTTGGATACCTAACACCTCATGAAGTGTTGAATAACATTCAAATGAGGCTTACCGTTGCGCTTCGTGGTTGAATCCAAGAACTTTTAAGTCCAGGATCATCAGTGTTGGCAATTGCTTCGTCACCCGGCACTGCAGACAGGCCCGCCACAGCCTGCTCAACAGACTGACTCCATGGCGTGCATATCTTTGGCAGTTTGTCTGTTAGACAGGCGCGGACTCGATAATGATATTTACCTGCTTTTCTTGGTGGCAAATAAGTAAAATCAACCTCTGTTTCATCTGAATCAATAATGATATTTTCAGTATCAGGCTGATACGCCAATGGCAACTCCTGAAGCTGATACAGGGGCGCTTCTATACTGCCCTCCGACTCCCATGAAATGGTGTATAAGTTGCCAGTGCTCGGCGTGCTTGAGGATACCGGGGCACTGAGAACAGGCAGGTCAAGACAGCTCTCTGGAGCTATCAGCTCACCTTCATGCGAACCATAATCCTGCAAGGCTTCATCCAAGGCAGACAACTGCGGGCAAATAAAATTTTGTTGATTGGTCAAATCAATCAGAGCAAGCCTGTTATCTGGATGACTGGCAAGATCAATCAGTGGCTTGAGATCGCCACTGGACTGCCCATGAGAGTTTCCGTGCAGTATTGGCTCATTACTGTCTCTACCATGAAAAGTCAGATTCTGTAGAGTATGTACATCGGACAGGCCGCTAAGGTCGGCAATGAAACTGGAACTGACATCGAGCTCGCGCAGGGCCGTTGCGGAAAAGTCTGGTATGACCTGAACCGTCGTGCGTGGCACAGCCAGGATTTCAAGAAATTCCAGCTGTGCCATATTTGACAAATCAGAAAGAGCCGTACTCTTCAGATAAACTTCTCTGAGCCAAGGAAAGTTTTCTGACCGCAGCACACTGAAGTCATGAACATTTGTGCCGGAAAGGTCCACAACCTCCAGTCCGGCAATGGAGGCTATGTTATCAATGAACTGTATCGGGTTTTTCCCAAGGTACAAGGCTTTAAGTGCCCCAAGGTGCTCGATCCCCTTCAAGTCGCTGATCGCCCTACCAGGACATCTCAATACTGTTAAATCAGAAATCGGAGTAGTCTTGCCGGAGTGCGCCTCTTGGAGCACACACATCGCCAAGTTATGATCAGAAAATCTTATTTCACCAACCAACTCTGGTTTTTTAATTACCTTATGCTTCGATTGAGGAAGCCCACTCTTCTCTGAAGAAGGATTCAGCTCTCCGGAATAATCACCTTCTACTTGATAAATCGGACGCACGAAAACTCGCGGTCTTTCTGAACCGACACTGGAAACATGCAGCCATTGACGAACACGCTTATGGCCACTTTCCGCAGAAGCCACCATTCGCTCATCAACCTTGTATATGCGATAATGCTCACCGTAGTCCAGCAGAACCTGGTAATAGGAAATATGGTGAGGCATCAGGCCACTTTCAGGTGCTGGCGCCCTCCATTGTGCTGACAGCGAAAACTCTTCCCCAGTGTTTTCAGCTGGCTGGAAGATAGCCTCAGGGACAATAACTGGCCCCGGCATTAATGAATCAGCCTTTATATCAGCAGACGGCCAGCTTTTATAACAACGCCCATCGGTGCAGCGCCCTTTTTCGACAAGCCTTGAACTCGTGGAACGCGACTTGAGATTATGACGAACCGACTGCTGATGCAGAGAAGAGCTTTTATCACTGCTTTTTATATGGCCTCCCGTCTGCTTGACAGAGCCAAGTCTCTCTGACAGGGCAGCTCCCTCAATGACCTGTGCAGAATAACCCTCTGTTATCGACTCAGCGCCAACAAACCCAGTCATAAAAAAGACGACACAGACCAGTGTCGCCCTCAAAAGCAACCCTAAAGGCATCTCCCACTCCCTGACAAGAATAAATATCCGAATAACTCAGATTATTTCAGCTTAATAATCCAATCTTAACACAGAATCAGCGGTAATCAAGCATCATTCTGGCGAGTGCCGAAAAAGACACCCCTTTTTGACTCCAGATTTTAAACCCACAAACCTCTGACCCGTATATCATTAATTTTTGATTTCTACAAACTATACCTCATCTCAATATACATGCTGAGCCCTATGTATTTAAGAGGATTTCATGCTGCACCCGGTCACGGTTCATACCCCAGCGAGGGGCCCAGCCATTTTTCGGTGTCTTCAACCGACCGGCCGATGCGCACGGCGTAGTCCCTGACCTGGTCGGGTCCGATGCGTCCGAGGCCGAAATAATGCGCCTGCGGGTGGGACAGGTACATGCCGCTGACCGATGCAGCCGGGTACATGGCCATTTTGGGCGTAAGCGTAATACCGGCGTTTTCCTTTACGTCAAGCAATTCCCACAGCAGCGCTTTTTCAAGGTGATCGGGACAGGCCGGGTAGCCGGGTGCCGGGCGAATGCCCTGGTAGCGTTCGGCGATCAGGTCTTCGTTGCCCAGGCGCCCGGCCTCGTCGGCGGCATAGCCCCAGAATTCGCGTCGCACGCGGGCGTGCATGAGTTCGGCAAAGGCTTCGGCCAGCCGGTCGGCCAGGGCTTCGACCATGATGGCGCTGTAGTCATCGCCGGCGTGCTCGAAGCGCTTGATGTGCTCGTCGGCCCCTATGCCGGCGGTGACGGCAAAGCCGCCAAAATAGTCGCTTGTGCCAGCGGGGGCAATGTAGTCGGCCAGGCTGTGGTTGAATCTCCCGTCCGGTTTTTTGTGCTGCTGGCGCAGGTAATGGAAGCGCTGGATAACCTGTTTGCGCGACTCGTCGGCATAGACTTCAATGTCTTCATGCCCAACGCGATTGGCCGGGAAAAGACCGATGACGGCGCGGGCGGCAAGCCATTTTTCCCTGATGATGCGGTCGAGCATGGCCTGGGCATCCCTGAGCAGATCGCGCGCCGCCTGGCCTTTTTCCGGATCGTCAAGGATTTTTGGGTAGCTCTTTTTAAGCTGCCAGACGTGGAAAAAGGGGGTCCAGTCGATGTATTCGCGGATTTCTTCCAGCGGGTAGTTATTGAACGACTGCACGCCGGCAATGCGGGGCCGGGGCGGCTGGTAGCCCGACCAGGTTATTTCGGGCGCGTTGGCGCGGGCCTGCGCAAGGCTGATGAGCGGCCGGGTTCGGCGCTGCCGGCGGGTGTGGCGCTGGCTGGTTTTTTCATAGTCTTCGGCAATGTCGGCCAAAAATTCGCGGCGCTCGCCGCTGAGCAGCCGGCTGACCACGCTGACGGCCCGCGATGCGTCCTTGACGTACACCACGCCGCCGTCATAGTTGGGCGCAATGCGAATGGCGGTATGGGTTTTGGACGTGGTTGCCCCGCCAATCAGCAGCGGTATATTGAACTTTTGGCGCTTCATTTCTTCCGCCACAACGGTCATTTCTTCAAGGGATGGGGTAATCAGGCCGCTGAGCCCGACAAAGTCGGCGTTTTCCTCTCTGGCCACCTGCAGGATCCTGGCCGCCGGCACCATGACGCCAAGGTTGATGACGGTGTAGTTGTTGCACTGCAAGACCACGCCGACAATGTTCTTGCCAATGTCGTGAACATCGCCCTTGACGGTGGCCAGCACCACCTTGCCCTTTGACAGGGCATCCACATCCTTTTCGTTTTCGATGAAGGGCAGCAGCCAGGCCACCGCGCGTTTCATGACGCGGGCCGATTTGACCACCTGCGGTAAAAACATCTTGCCGGCGCCAAACAGGTCGCCAACGATGCCCATGCCGTCCATCAGCGGCCCTTCAATCACATCCAGGGGGCGCACGGCCTGCAGCCGGGCCTCTTCAGCGTCCTCATCAATGTAATCCGTAATGCCGTGCACCAGCGCGTGGGCGATGCGCTCGCCCACCGTGCCCTTGCGCCAGGAAAGGTCCTGTTCCTTTTTGCCGCCACCGCCCTTGATGTCTTCGGCCACTTCCAGAAGCCTTTCGGTGGCGTCGGCGCGCCGGTTGAGGACAACGTCTTCAACCCGCACACGCAGATCGGCGGGAATGTCTTCGTACACTGCCAGCTGGCCGGCGTTGACAATGCCCATGTCCAGCCCGGCGGCAATGGCGTGATACAAAAACACCGAATGTATGGCTTCGCGCACGCCGTCGTTGCCGCGAAATGAAAACGAAACATTGCTGATGCCGCCGCTGACGTGGGCGCCCGGACAAAGCTTTTTTATCCGGCGCGCGCTTTCCATGAAGGCCACGCCGTAGTCGTTGTGTTCTTCTATGCCGGTGGCAATGGCAAACACGTTGGGGTCGAAAATGATGTCAACAGGATCAAATCCGGCGGTGTCGGTCAGCAGCGTCCAGGCGCGCCTGCAAACCGCAACGCGGCGCTCCACGGTGTCGGCCTGGCCCTGTTCGTCAAAAGCCATGACCATGACAGCTGCACCGTAGCGGCGCGCCAGCCGGGCCTGCTCAAGAAAGCTGTCTTCGCCATCCTTGAGGCTGATTGAGTTGACAATGCCCTTGCCCTGGATGCACTGCAGTCCGGCTTCAAGAATGTCCCATCTTGACGAGTCGATCATGACCGGTACGCGGGCCACGTCCGGCTCGGCGGCAATGAGGTTCAAAAATCTTGTCATGGCCGGCACACCATCCAGCAGGCCATCGTCCATGTTGACGTCGATGACCTGGGCCCCGTTGACCACCTGCTCGCGGGCCACTTCAACGGCGTCTTCGTAGCGGTCTTCCTTGATGAGCCGCTTGAATTTTGCCGAGCCGGTCACGTTGGTGCGCTCGCCAATATTGATGAAATTGCTTTCCGGCGTGACGGTCAGTGGTTCAAGCCCGGACAGGCGCAGGCGCGCTGCAATGTCGGGCACCAATCGCGGCCTGATGCCGTCGACCGCCCGGGCAATGGCGGCGATATGTTCGGGCGTGGTGCCGCAGCAGCCACCCACAATGTTGACCAGGCCGCTTTGGGCCCACTCGCGCATATGGGCAGCCACGCTGTCGGGCGATTCGTCATAGCCGCCAAGCTCGTTGGGCAGGCCGGCATTGGGGTAGGCGCTGACCAAACCGGGCACGACGCGCGCCAGCTCGGCAATGTACTGGCGCAGCTCGGTCGGCCCCAGGGCACAATTCAGGCCCACCGCCAGCGGGCGGGCATGGGCCACCGAATTCCAGAACGCTTCCGGGGTTTGCCCCGACAGGGTCCGGCCGCTCAGGTCGGTAATCGTTCCTGAAATGATGACAGGCAGGCGCTTGCCGAGCGCTTCGAACAGCCCCTCGATGGCAAAAATGGCCGCCTTGGCGTTGAGCGTGTCAAACACCGTTTCTATCAGCAGAATATCGGCGCCGCCATCGACAAGGCCCCGCGCCGCCTCGGCGTAGGATGCGGCCAGCTCGTTGAAGGTGATGTTGCGAAAGCCCGGGTCGTTGACATCGGGCGACAGCGAGGCTGTTTTGGTGGTCGGCCCCAGCGCACCGGCCACAAAACGCTTGCTGCCCGTCTGTGCCGCAATCTCGTCGGCCGCCTGGCGCGCCAGCCGCGCGCCTTCCAGATTCAGTGCATACGCCTGTTCCTGAAGCCCGTAATCGGCCTGGGACACGCGCGTTGAGCTGAATGTGTTGGTTTCGATAATGTCGGCACCGGCCCGCAGGTAGTCGCGGTGAATGGCCCGTATCAAATCGGGCCGGGTCAGGTTGAGCACATCGTTGTTGCCTTTCAGGTCAAATTCATGACGGGCCAACAAGTCGCCGCGAAAATCAGCCTCTTCAAGCTTTTGATCCTGAACAAGCGTGCCCATGCCGCCATCAAGAATCACGATGCGCTCGCGCGCCAGCCGTTCGATTGGATGACTCATGCCTGCGCCCTCCCCTGTCCGGCATTCGCGCTGCCGACCGGCACGGCCGGGCTGTCGCAGGCCGGCCTTATGCCCAGCCGGCGGCAGACAGCCAGCGCCAGCGGCGCGCGGTTGAGAGTGTAGAAGTGAAACGCGTCCACGCCTTCTGCCTGCAGCTGCTTGCACTGCTCGGTGGCCACGGCAGCGGCCACCAGCTGACGAATTTCCGGATCGTTGTCCAGGTTGTCGAAACATTCCTTCAGCCAGGCCGGAATGGTTGCGCCGCATGCCTTGCTGAAGCGCCTCAGCACGCCAAAATTGCAGATGGGCATGATGCCCGGCACCAGCGGCACTTCAATGCCCCCTGCCCGTACCCGGTCGCGGAAACGCAAAAAGGCATCGACCCCAAAAAAATACTGGGTAATGAGCCGGTCGGCGCCGGCGTCCACCTTGGCGCGGATATTGTCCAGATCGGCCTGCGCCGAGCTGGCATCGGGATGCACCTCGGGATGGGCCGCAACGCTGATCTCGAAATCGGCCACGCGCTTGAGGCCGGCGACAAGATCTGCCGCATTGCTGAAACCCTTGGGATGCGGCGTAAAGCGTGTCCCGGCTCCGGCGGGCGGATCGCCGCGCAGCGCCACGATATGCCGCACCCCGGCCTCAAGGTAGCTGTTGGCCACCGCCATGACCTCACTGCGGCTGGCACCAACGCAGGTCAGGTGAGCCGCCACCGAAAGGCCGGTTCGCCGGTGGATGCGCGCCACGGTGTCGCGGGTTTTTTTGCGGGTGGAGCCGCCGGCACCGTAGGTGACCGACAGGAACTGCGGATTCAGCGTCGCCAGGCGATCGATGGTTTGCCACAGGTGGTCGCTGCCGAGGATGGTTTTGGGAGGAAAGAACTCAAACGATATTTTTGGAGTGACGGTACAACAACACATTTTCAAAGCCCGCATGCTCAGCGCCTGAACGGTATTTCGGACTCGCCCCGTAACGGCAGGTCAGCGGCGAGTGCGGGCATAAAAAAAACCCGCATCAGCTGGAGCTAAAGCGGGTGAACGCCTCTTTAGCAGAATTTGTAACGCGCCCGCAAGCTGATAATCAAATCGGCGCAGTGCCCTGAAGGCACAAACAGATTATGAGCACGTCACATATTGATGTCAATGGCGAGATGGCTTCGGGCTAATTGAACCTGTCGGCAAAAATCACGTCCGGAAGAGAGCAGTTTTGGTTATTGCCTGCAGTGAAGGAATCGTGCCGGTCAGCTGGTTTCTGGACAGCTGCAGCTGCTGAATATTGTCCAGCCCCTGCAGCGGCGGGATCTCGCCGGAAAGTTTGTTGTTAATGGCAGAAAAGCCTTGAAGTGCAGTCAGCCCTTCCAGCGGAGGGATTGGGCCACTGAGCTGGTTATTGCTGACTTCGATGGATTCAAGGCTGTCCAAACCCTGCAGTGACGGGATATGCCCGGTCAGCTTGTTGCTCCCAGCATGGAACGTTTTGAGATTAACCAATCCCTGCAGTGACGGGATTGGCCCGCTCAGGTCGTTGTGGTAAGCCTTGAAGCTGCTGAGACTTGTCAATCCCTGCAGCGGAGGGATTGAGCCGGACAGCTGATTGTCCCCGATGGAAACCTCTCGAAGATGCTGCAAATTGTTGAGCGTCTGCGGCAAGCTTCCAACAAGGTTGTTGCTTATGAGATTTAATTCAACAACGTGCTCTTTGTCCATATCACACGTTACGCCGATCCAGCTGCACTCGGTTCCTTCCGCGTCGCCCCAGTGGTCGTTTCTGTGCCAGTTGTCACCGCCAGTGCTGTCATACAAATCAAGCAGAAACTGGCGCTCGCTGGCTGGAATATCGGCCAGTGCGGGCTGCATGAAAAAACCTCCGAGAACCGATACAGACAAGGCTGTTGCTGCCAGCCATTTCATGGTCAAAACAACATTCAAAACATTCTTCGCTGATTTATCCACTGACTTTCTCCTGTTGTGAATTCATCTGTTCTTTCCATTGCTTCATAAAGTCCGGTCGAAGCGCCGCTTGCCGCAGCAGTGTTTTCCACACCCGTTCAGCGAACTTCAAAACGGTCGGCAAAAATAACGGCAGCCTCGCCCAGAGCAATTTGCGGAACCGGCTCGGCATCTGTCCACTGGCCGTCGCCGAGCAAGCCGTGTCGCTTGTAGCCCCAGCAGCGAACCTTGCCGCCGCTGACAATGGCGCAGCTGTAGCCTGTCCCGGCCGCAATTTTCTGCACCCCGGAGTTCAGGCCCGCGACCGGCACCGCCTGGTTGAAGGTATCGGCGTCGCCTTCATGACCCAGCTCGCCGTTTGCGTTGCGCCCCCAGCACCAGGCGCCACCACCACTGATGGCGCAGTCGTGTTCCTTTCCGGCCGCCAGCGCGCTGACCGTGCCGGGCAGGCTCTGTATGGAAATCCTTGGTATATGGTCGCGCCCGGAGTAATAAGTCCCGAAGCAGCTCACACCGCCGCCGGTTTGAGCGCAGCCATGATCGTTGCCCACGGCCAGCAGGTTCACGCTGTCGCCGTCAAACGCGCTGATGCGCTGGGCCGTGAACAAGTTGCCGGAACCATACTGGTTGTCACCAAACTAGCCGCGGCTGTTGTTGCCCCAGCACCACAGTCCGCCACCCTGTTTGACGCCGCAGACATGGCTCCAGCCGGCAGCGATACGCAGAATATCCGTCCCCATTTCATTGGGCACCCTGGCATAGTCACCGAACCACGGTGGCCCGCCCCAGCAGGCCGCTGCACTCACCGAAGCGAGGTTTGTGGATACGCAGGTGATGAGCCCGCCTGCCTTGATATCGGTCAGGCTGCGATTGCCCAGGTTGGGCCCGTCACGCAAGGTGTCCATTGCCACCGGGGCGCTGACGACCGACTCAAATTCTTCAGTAAGCTGCAAAATGCTGTTGTCGCCCCAGCACCACATGCGGTTGCCGCTCTGGGTAAGGGCGCAGTTGTGCCGTTCACCGGCCGTGACATGACTTGTGGCACCGAGCCCGACCACCGGCTGCGGGGTGTGCTGCCAGTGCTTCGGCTCGTCCGGACCAAGGCCCAGCTGGCCCCTGCTGTTGTCGCCCCAGCAGCGCAGGCCACCGCCGGATAGCCGGGCGCAGGCATGATCGGCACCCAAAGCCAGCTGCACGGCGCCACTGACGCCTTTTACTTCAACCGGATCGTGCCGCCAATGCGTGGCATGACGATTGTTGCCGACCTGGCCACGGTCGTTGTTGCCCCAGCATTTCAACCGCCTGTCCTGGAGCACGGCGCAGGCGTGCTGGTCGCCGACACTGATGCTGCGCACGCCAGGGCCAAGACCGGGAACTGCGTTTGACGGCAGGGGGTCGGCATACAGCTGTTTGCCTGTGCCCAGCTGCCCGTTGGCCTGTCGCCCCCAGCAGTGCACCCGGCCGGCCTGGGTCAGCGCACAGCTGAAATTTCTGCCGCCTTCAACCCGGGCAACCGGATCGCTTAAATTGAGCACGTCAACCGGGCTGAAGTGCAGCTGGCTGTATGGCTGGTCATTGCCGATCTGCTGCTGTTCATTGTTGCCCCAGCAGCGCAGGCCGCTGGTCAGCTGCACACAAGTGTGGCTGTAGCCGAGCGCAAACCGGGCAATGCCCGAAGCAACCTGCACCGGAACCAGCGATTTGCCGGCCGCAAACGTGCCCGCACCAATCTGCCCGAAATCATTGGCGCCCCAGCACCACAGCTGGCCATTTGTGCGCAAGGCGCAGACATGCTCACCGCCGGCAGCAATGGCCTGTACCTGGGCAAGTCCCTGCACCACCACGGGCTCCGGGTTGTGCCAGTCATCGGTTCCATTGCCCATTTGCCCAAAGGCGCCCCAGCCCCAGCACTTTACCCGCCCGTCTTCCAGCAGCGCGCATGAGAATCCTGTCGGAGTGGCCGCCGATCCGCCGACGGCAATGGCCAAAACGCCCCGGTCAAGCCCGGTTACATGGGTGCCCGTCAAGCGATCGGTGGTGGAGCCATCGCCCAGCTGGCCATACTGGTTGTACCCCCAGCACTGCACCGCACCCTGCATGCTCAGCGCACAGGTGAAGTCAGGGCCGGCGGCCACCTGCTGTACGTCAGTCAGCGGCTGGAAGTTTTGCGCATGAAGCGCGGTTGAAAATCCTGCAGCAGCCCATAAAAGCAGGGCAATAAAACCATAAAAACAGAAAGGGAACCTGGTTGTCAGGCAAATGCAGCGGTGTTTTCTGCGCATGGCAAGGCACTCCCGAGTGAGTGCGCCCATGCATGTCCCCGGTTGTGCTGAAGATACTCTTTTTCAGCCGCCAATGGAAGCTGAAGCAGCGAACAGGCCGAAGGCACCCAGACCATGTGCCCTGCAAGAAAAGCATTCAATCAAGGACAAAAAATGCTTTGCCGCCTGGCGAGTCCTCAGCGCTCACCACGGCATTCGGGCCCGGGTTGCGCAGTGGCGCTGGCAAGAATCTCAAGGCTGTCATCATCCAGCAATACAAAGCGATCGCCGTTGCTGACCCACGGGCCGGTGGTGCTGCTGCCCTGCAATCTGGATGTTTTTGAATACAGCTTGCCGCGCTCATCATCCAGGCGAATCTGCAGTCGCCGGGCCGGCGTGCCGGCGGCATTCCATTCGATTTCGGCACGCAAGCGACCGGTGGCGCTGCAGTGTTCGCTGATCAACAGGGCCTGCAGCGACACCTGGCAGTCGGCGTTGAGCTGTACGGCTGTGGTTGCCAACACGTCACCGCTGTTGCTGTCGACCAGAAAGAAACTGTCGCCGTCGCGCACCCAGCGTCCGGTGGTTTTTTTGCCCTGCGCTCTGGACGTGCGCGAGAAAAGCTTGCCGTCTGCCGCGCCAAGGCGAATTTCAAGCGCTCCGCCATCGTGATTCTGCACGTCCCAGCTCAAGACCACGGCAGCCCGTTCTGCATCTGTACAGCGCTGTTCGGGCTGTGCCTTCAGTACAGCTTTTGTGCCGGCTTCCACATCAAGACGCCAGTCCATCAGCTCGCGCTGGTTGGGAGAAAACCTGACGCTGGCATTGCGCATGGTGGAATTGTAGCTGGAACGGTATATGCCCGACCCCTGATACCAGCCGCCCTCAAATACACCCGTGCCGGCTGTGCCGGGCGGGCTTGGTGTCCTGAATTCGCGATCATGATCCAGATGGTGGTGCCACGGAAGCTGGGCTTTGTTGATGGAGCGGGTCATGTGCAGGGCTGGTGGCGTGGAGCCAATATGAATGCCGCTGAATTCGCTGTATTCATCGAGCAGGCCGCCCGGATTGTGGCCCAGCTCGTGCGCAGGCGTTGCGCTGTTGGGAGAGCCGCCCTGAAGCCCGCCAGTGGCAAGTATGAATGAGTTGGCCCGGCCCGCCCGAATGGGCTGATTAATCATGACCACAACAACATCAAACGAGGGGAGCACCTCGTTGGCCAGCTGGGTGGCCCGGGTGTAATCAACGCTGAGCAGGGAACGCTCGGTTTCCCAGGTGGCATCCAGCAGAGTGTCGCGCGATTCAATCCTGCCCCTGCCCTCGGCATCGGCATCGACGTTCATCCCCGCCTGTTTTGACCAGGACAGCCACGACCAGGCCATAAACAGGTCGCGGTGATCGCGCCAGTAGTCATAGCCCAGCGCTGCGCGCATGTAGTCACGCACATTTGCCTGGAATATCTGCGCTTCGCCAATGTTGGGAAAGCCGTCGCCGTTGCGATCGACAAACGGCTCGTTGTCAACGGTCGGGTCCCTGCCAAAAATTGGTGGGTCGGCATCGCCATAGACCGCAAAAGGCTCATTGCCGTCCAGCACGCCATTGCCGTTCAGGTCGTAAAACAGCACGCCGTCCCACACGCCGTTGCCGTTCAGGTCGGTAAATGATTCGTCATGCTCGGTGTAGCCACTGCCAATAAACAACAGCTCGTAGCGCGCCGTTTCCGGGTCGCCGTAAACGCGCTGCAGCGTATCGATCTTTTGCGGCTCATCAACAAATTCAATGCGTTCCAGAACAACGTCTCTTTCAATGGAAGCGGAAACGTTTTCCAGCGTTTCCAGATGAGCAACAAGATTGTCGCTGGCCTCCGGCACCTTGAAGCGATATATGCATCCCGAGCAGGCCGGCACCGAAAACTTGCCGTCGCCCTCGGTTGCAGAGTAAACCATGGTCAGCGGCTCCATGGCTGCATCAAAGCTGTCGATGACAACCCCGGACAGGGGCTGCCCCCGGTCATTCCTGACCACGCCGCTCCAGCGCCGCTCCTGGTCCTGGCCGGGCAGTTCGAAGCGCAGGGTCATGCCGTCCTTGGCAACAAACGGATTGGTGGTAACGGCCGGTCGGCCCGGAAGCCGGATGCGCAGCTGGTATTCACGCCCGGCCGGTACATATATATTGCCGGTCAGGCTGTGCCCCCCGCGAGAGGCAACGGCCCGGGGCAGAGCCAGAAACCGGGAAACAGCCACCACCTCACCTTCCCTGAGCAGCTCGTACAGCGCAGTTTCCAGCTGATCGGGCGTTCCCGGGAAATTGGCGGTAAATTCCTCAAGGCGAATCCTGGCAATATCGTCGCTGTTGATGCGCAGCGTCTTGCTTGTCGAGCCATCGACCTTCAGCCCGGTTTCAGACACGCCCTCGAACAGCAGATACCCTTCTCGCTGGCTGGGCGTGGTAAAGCCCAGCTCATCGGGCGCCAGCAAGGCCTGATAGCTGCCCCGGGCCAGGGTCAGCTCGGCCTTGCCGTTGTCATCGGCCAAAACCGAGGTTACAAAGCGCCCGTCCTGCCAAATGGTGGCCCGGCCGCGCGGCATGGGAAAACCCCAGGGGCCCAGCAGCTCCAGCTCCACGTCGTGCTGAACACCAATTTCAATATCCAGGCTCAGCATGTCTTCAGCGCCGGTTTGAAGCACAAGGGGCGGTTCCCACACCGTGTCTCTGACGCCAGCCTCAACCGCATGATAAAAAGTGTTGCCGTGCAGAACCAGATCGGGCGCATCCTCTTCGGGAAAAATACCGTCGGGGTCGGAGCGCGTTACGTGAACCGCCGCGCCACCTTCGGGCGCAGTGCCGATAAAAACCACGTCGCGGTATCTCAGCCCCTCGCCACTCAGGGCGTCGGTGACTGTTCCAATGACATGAACGCCCTCACCGGGCGGATCTTCATCTGCGGGCGAGACCGGCGCGGCGAGCGGGCCGTCTTCAGTTTGGACTGCGCCGTCTTTTGTGCCTGCCGCTTGCGGGGCAGACCCTGGCCGGAACGGCAAAACGGGCAGGCAGGGCTCAACCGTACCGGCCAGCCCGGGAACGGCAACCATGCGGCGCTGGCGGCAGTCCGGCGGCCTGTGGCCCGACTGCCGGCGCTGGTTCATCTGCCGCTGGGCACGAATGTATTCCTGCGCATCCACGCTGTCGCCGGTGTCGTCCGAAGTCCCGGCCGCAACTTCAGCTCCAGCAGAATTGGACGAGCTGTTCATCCAGTCAAGAAATGCCGCCCGCTCGCGCCGGGCCGCTTCATCAAAATCCGCATCCAGATGGTGGCTGAAACGCACCCGCCCGCTCTCGTCCAGCAAACGCAGGCGGGCCTCGCCCCGGGGCACCGGGACGCGAACGCCCAGCTGAAACGACGCGCCGGGCGGCATGCCCGCGGCCAGCCCGGCGGGCGGGGGAAGATTGGCGGACCACAGGCTTTCCCTGCCAGCTTCTTCGATCAGCTCAACGCGCCATGCGTGGCTGTGCGGAAGCGCTGCGGCAGGCTCGAACCTGGGCAGCCAGGTTGCACCGGCCAGCGCAACCTCATCGCCATGAAACTCAAAACTGAGAAGATAGCCGGAGCGCTGATCGCTGTCGGCAGCAGCCAAACCGGCTGACAGGGTAAAAAGAACAAGCAAAGCCGCCACTTTGTGCATACAGCCTCTCCTTATCCGCCAAGTCTTTTATCCGCCAAGTTTTGTGCAAGCCTGTCCCGGCACGGCCGTGCACACCTGGTTTTCGGGGATGCGCCGAAACGCTCGTGAGATTCATCACAAAAACAAGAACGTATAACGCCGCCTGGCGCTTGTCAACCTGACGTCCAGAAAGCAAAAACGCTCTGCCAGGGCGGCCTGCACAGAAAAACCCGGTTCCCGGCGGAGCTGAAGATTGCCGATTGAGGCCCGGTAATAAACGCGCCCTGATGCCCCCTGAGAGAGCTGCGAATTACCGCTTGCCGCGCGCCTCATTGAGCAACGGAATCACCACCGTCACCCGCTTGCTGTTCTTGCTTTCAGCGCTGTTCATTAAACCCGGGCCAGTCATGTTGATGTGCACAGCCTATACGAACTGGGCCCGGCTTGTTCAGGGCGATACCAAACCTGTGTATGCAGGTTTGATGTTGATATATTTCCCAATAAGTTACAGGGCAAAAGCTAGCGAAACGCATCGAAGAAATCTTCATCTATATCGTAGGTGACACGTTCATTCAGTCCCAGGCTTCTTTTTTCAAACATTTCCACCAGCATTTCCCCATCAACAAGTTCTATGGGTGAGGCGCCGTCACGGCGGGCTTCTTTTCTGGCGGCCGCGGTGAAAGTGCCCGTGCTGATGATAATGCCCTTGTCGGCTCGGCCCATCATGGCTCCGCGAAAATCTCTGACATGGCTGGCTGAAACCGAAGTGGTGGTGTAACGCTTGCACTGGAACAGGACGGTAAATGTCACAAACGGGTTGACTTCGAGTATGCCGTGGCCATCGATGCCCCCGTCGCCGGATTTACCGGTAACCACAACTTCCTTGAACCCCGACTCGCGCAACAGGCGCTGAGAGATTCTTTCAAAACCGTCCGGCGGCAAGGACTGCAGAATCTCAAGCAGGGCAACGCGATGATCGACCAGATCCTGCGCTTCATCCGGGCTGGTCGACTCCTCATCCGGCGTCGGCTTTTGCGCATCTTCCGTCCGCACAAACCGGGAATGAATAGTCTTGAATAGCCGATAGGCTTCCGAATGCTCAAGCCGGGTATCCCGCCCTTTGGTGGTCAGGGCCCAAATGCCGCGCCTTGATGAATCAACAAGCCCTGCCTTGACCAGATAAAAGCGGGCCCAGGCCACCTGGTTCCTGAAACGCGAGTCACCTGACGCCAGCGTCTGTTCCAGCTCGTCATCAGAAACACCGGCAAGCTCTGCAACCTTGTCCGCCACTTCACCCGGCACGCCCGAGTCACCCAAAGCACGCAGCGCATCAAGAACCGGCCCCATGTACCGGACAAAATGAGGGCCTTTCAAATTTGTCATGGACTGTCACCCGATTTCCGAAAAGCGGCTATATAAGGTGCCATAGGGCATGCAGGCTAACAGCCCATTTTCCGAAAGCAACCCGCCATGACAGGTGCCAGGCAGATTCACACCCTAGCCCGAATGTGCTCGGACAGATACCGGACGGCGGCGCTGCAGCAGGGCCACCGGCAGCGTCAGGATGGATGCACAGGCGGCGGCCAGCAGCGCAGCGGGAAACGACAGCCCGGCGGCGATGGTGCCGACCAGGACGGAGCCTATGCCGGTGCCGGAGTCGAAGCCGATGTTCCACACCGCACTTGCGGTGTCGTATTCATCGCGGTGCACTGCCGACAACGACAGCAGCAGCGTAAGGTTCTGCAGCCCGCCGTAGGCAACTCCGACCAGAGTCATGCCGAGCAGAAGCGGCACGGTGCGGGTGGCGTTAGGGTCGACAACCGCCACAGCGGCCAGCACCAGGCCCGCAACGGTGAACAGAATCAGCGGCCACACAAAGGCCTGCGCGCCGTGGCGGTCGGCGAGCGCGCCCAGGCGCCAGCGGCTCAGCGCGGCGGTTGCCGTCAGCAGCGTCAGCCCGGCCACCGTGGCGGCCGGCACGGTGCTCATCTGCGGCACAAAGGTCAGCAGCGCGCCACCCGCCAGGGTTACGCCAAGCAGGATAACCATGGGCGGCACCAGGGCGCGGGCGAGATGACCAAAACGCCCCTGCCCGGGCGGCTCGCCTTCCTTGTTCTTTTCGCCCAAATGAGCAGGGTTTGCAGACTGGCCTGATGCGGCCGGCGCGGGCGCTGTCCGGTGCTGCTCCTGTTTTTGATCCTGTTTTTGACCCTGTTTATGCTCCTGCGCCTGCAGCACGCGCCCGAGCCGCGGGGCGGCGCCAACGGCAAGCACCGGCAGGGTGCCGGCTGCAAACACCAGCCAGTAGCCA
>DATGSU010000023.1:0-10426 GCA_035302305.1 Wenzhouxiangella sp.
TGGCTACTGGCTGGTGTTTGCAGCCGGCACCCTGCCGGTGCTTGCCGTTGGCGCCGCCCCGCGGCTCGGGCGCGTGCTGCAGGCGCAGGAGCATAAACAGGGTCAAAAACAGGATCAAAAACAGGAGCAGCACCGGACAGCACCCGCGCCGGCCGTATCAGGCCAGTCTGCAAACCCTGCTCATTCGGGCGAAAAGAACAAGGAAGGCGAGCCGCCCGGGCAGGGGCGGTTTGGTCATCTCGCCCGCGCCCTGGTGCCGCCCATGGTTATCCTGCTTGGCGTAACCCTGGCGGGTGGCGCGCTGCTGACCTTTGTGCCGCAGATGAGCACCGCGCCGGCCGCCACGGTGGCCGGGCTGACGCTGCTGACAGCAACCGCCGCGCTGAGCCGCTGGCGTCTGGGCGCGCTCGCCGACCGCCACGGCGCGCAGGCCTTTGTGTGGCCGCTGATTCTGTTCACCGTTGCGGGCCTGGTGCTGGCCGCTGTGGCGGTTACCGACCCGCTCGCCACCCGCACCGTGCCGCTTCTGCTCGGCATGACTCTGGTCGGAGTTGCCTACGGCGGGCTGCAGAACCTTACGCTGCTGCTGTCGCTGTCGGCGGTGCGCCGCGATGAATACGACACCGCAAGCGCAGTGTGGAACATCGGCTTCGACTCCGGCACCGGCATCGGCTCCGTCCTGGTCGGCACCATCGCCGCCGGGCTGTCATTTCCCGCCGCACTGCTGGCCGCTGCCTGTGCATCCATCCTGACGCTGCCGGTGGCCCTGCTGCAGCGCCGTCGTCCGGCGTCTGCCCGAGTGCATTCGGGCTAGGGCAGCGCTCGTATTCCATTGAGCGCGCCCGGACCTTAAACTGGCAGCCAAACAGTCGTTTGGGGAAGGCATGGCAAAAATAACTGTCGTCAGGGAGCACATTGCCTGGTCGTACGCCAACCTGGCCGCAGCGCACTCGGCGGTCAATTTGGGCGCATCCAGCTACGGAAGAGTCAATTACATGGTGCGCGCCAAGTTGTTCAAGGGGCTGGTTTCCGGATCAATGAGCATGCGCACGCTGCTCGATGATGAAAAGGTCAAATACCGCTATCCGAAGTGCTGCTGTTATTGTGGCGCCACCAGCCGCCTTCATATGGATCACCTGATTGCCAGGTCCCGGGGCGGCCCGGACAGCGCGGATAACGTGGTGTGGTCATGCATATCCTGCAACAGCTCCAAGGGCAATCGGGACGTGCTGGCGTGGCTTGCTTCAAAAAACCGGATGCCCTCCATTCTGCTCTTGAGGCGCTATCTGAAACTGGTTGCCATGTATTGCGAGCACAACGGACTGCTGGATCTGGAGCTTGAAAAGGCAAAAGACATGGAGCTTCCGTTTGAGTTGATGGGCATACCCTATAAGCTGCCCAATCCGGGAGAACTCAAGCTGTGGGTTGCCCCTGTTGAAAGCTGAATGTTTCTATGAACCGAACTCATGTCTGTGGAATATATACGAGGCGTATGCGGGCTTGCCGCCGTGTGTTTTTGCTGTTTTTTTCGGGGAATTTCAACCGTTCTGACAAAAGCGCAGACCCAAGGCCGGGTTCATCTCAGCCTCTGGTGGCAGCAGCGTATGGCGCACTGTTCTCTGGCCCGCTTCACTGTATAAGCCGGGCCCAGTTCGTATAGGCTGTGCACATCAACATGACTTGTCCGGGTTTAATGAACAGCGCTGAAAGCACGAACAGCAAGCGGGTGACGGTGGTGATTCCGTTGCTCAACGAGGCGCGCCATCTTGACGGGCTGGTGGGCGAGGTGGTGAGACGGGTTGAGGCCTGCGGCCTGTCTGCCCGGGTTGTGCTGGTTGATGACGGCTCAACGGATGATACGTGGGCAGTGATCAGGCAGCTGGCCGACAGCCGGCCGGAAGTTGCCGGCATTTCCCTGGCGCGAAACTTCGGCAAGGAAGCCGCCATGCTGGCGGGGCTGGAAGCGGCTGATGGTGACGCCGTGATTGTCATGGATGGCGACGGCCAGCATCCGCCGGCGCTGATTGCCGACATGATTGCCGCCTGGCGTGACGGCGCCGACATTGTTGAGGCCACCAAGACCAGCCGCCGGGGGCAGGCGTGGCATCAGCGCTTGATGTCATCGGCGTACAACCGCCTGTTCAGCAGCTTGACCGGGGTGGATCTGGTGGGCGCCACCGACTACCGGCTGCTTTCGAAGCCGGTGCTTGAGCACTTGCTGGCCCTCCCGGAGCGCGATCTGTTTTTGCGCGGGCTGTGCGGCTGGCTGGGATTCCGGCAGGTTGCGCTGCCCTTCGAGCCCGAAATTCGCAAGGCGGGCGATTCCCGGTTTACGCTCCGCGCCCTGGGCGCCTATGCCGTACGCAGCCTGGTGTCGTTTACCTCGGCGCCGCTGCATGTCGTGACCCTGGCCGGCGTGGGGTTTATGGTGTTTGCGCTGGTGCTCGGTGCGCAAACCCTGTGGCGCTGGTTCAGCCATCAGGCCGTTGAAGGCTTTACGACCGTGATTCTTCTGCTGCTTGTTCAGGGCGGGGTCATCATGCTGGCCCTTGGCATCATCGGGCAGTACATCGGACAGATTCACACCGAAATCAAGCGCCGGCCGCGCTACATCGTAAGGCAGCGAACAGCAGGCCCCCGCCGCGCGCCGCCATGACCGGCGCGGTCCGGCGGGGGCTGGCGGCCGCCCGTGACCGGCTGCAGGGCCATGCCCGTCTGGGGCGCTATGGCATTGCCGGCGGCCTGAGCTTTCTGACCCATCTGGCTGTGCTGGTGGCACTGGTTGAAGCCGGCCTGGCGGCGCCGGTGCCGGCTTCGGTGGCCGGGTTTGCGGCCAGCGTGGCGGTTTCATTCACCTTGCAGTATCGCTGGGTGTTCAGGTCCAGCGCACCGCTGTTTACCAGCTTCGGGCGTTTTTTGGTGGTCACCGTTTTGGGTCTGCTGCTCAATGTGCTGATCATGGCGGTGGGCGTCAACGGGCTCAAGCTGCATTACCTGGCCGTGCAGTTCGTTGCTTTCGCGGCTGTGCCGGTCAGCAATTACCTGCTCAACAGGGGCTGGACTTTTCGGGCCGTTGAAAGCGTTGAAAAGCGCTGGCCAGTGGCCGATGTGCTGCTGCTTGCCGTCATGTCTGTACTGGTGACGACGCTTGGTTTGTACTCCGTTCTTCACCTTGATCTGGCCCGTGATTTGAGCGTGGCGGCCGACATGGTGGCCGGCCGGGCATGGCCGCTGAAGGGGCCGGAGCTTGCGGGAAGCTTTTATCTGGGGCCGGTCTGGTACTGGTTTTTGGCCTTTATGCAGTTTGTGGGGCTGGAGGTTGTCGGCTCCGTGGCGGCGGTGGCCGCCCTGGCCAGCGCGCAATTCTGGCTGGCCTGGCGCGCCGGCTGCGAGTGGCATGGTCAAACCACCGGGCTGCTGGCGGCTGCATTTCTGCTCGTTCCGTCCTGGCCGCTTTACCAGTTTGTTCTGATCAGCCATCCGGTGCTGGTTGGCAGCTGCCTGGCCGCCACGTTTTTGGCCGGTGTCCGTTTTGCAAAAACCGGGCGTGGCGTTCATCTGATTCTGATGTCGATGTTTTTCTCGCTGGCGCTGCACGCCCACCCGGCATCTCTGGTGCTGGCATTCATGCCGCTGGGGCTGGCGGTTTCAGGCTGGCAGCGGGGCGGGGTGCGCTGGCGGACTTTGGGGCTGGCGGCTGCGGTGGCCCTGCTGCCTTTTGTGCCGGCTGCAATTGATGAGATTAAAACCGGCGGATGGCTGTTGGC
Organism: Wenzhouxiangella sp.; assembly: GCA_035302305.1. Classification (GTDB taxonomy): domain Bacteria; phylum Pseudomonadota; class Gammaproteobacteria; order Xanthomonadales; family Wenzhouxiangellaceae; genus Wenzhouxiangella. The sequence goes on from DATGSU010000023.1 coordinate 3,768, forward strand.
AGGGCTGAACGACTATCTGGGGCATGCTCAGTCCCGGGGCCGGCTTTTCCAGGTACTGCCGCTGGCCTGGGCGCTGACGGGCGGCGGGCTTGAGTACTGGCTTGTGTACATGGCCAAATGGCCGCTGTGGCCGGCGCGCCTGCTGGCAGTGACTTATGCCGGAATTGTGGTGCTGGGTGCGACTGGTTCCGTGGCCCGCATTCGCGCCGGTGACCGAATCAGCCTGGTTCTGCTGGCAGCGGTTGTTGCGGGCCTGGGAGGGCTGGCCATGATTCGCTCGTTTTATCCGCACTACATGGTGTCCGGCGTCGGGTTTTGTCTGATGCTGCTTGCGGCTGCGGGCTGGAGCTGGTGGCTTGAACTGCTGCGCCTGGGCCGCAGGACGGCGGCCGCCGTTGCTGCTGCCGTGCTGGTTTTTACCGTGCCGCTTGTGGCCGGGGTCGCAAACAGTCAGCAGTCGGCCAGTTTGCCCTTTGCCACCTTTCCGGTGTTCAACGTCACCGCGCAGCCCGAAACGCATCAGCCCCATCCGTTCCTGTCCGCTGCAGGCGCTTCTGCCAGCGCAGACTGGTTGTGCAGTCATGAACATGCCGTTGTTCACGGCGCCTATGCGGTGTCTCTCATCCACAGCTATGCCATTGAAGCCCGGCTGCGCTGCGGAAAAGGCCAATTCCGGGCCGGCGGCCGGCACGAAAATGGACAGCACTGGCTGGGGCTGGCGCTGCCCATGCTGGAAAGCCTGGGAATTCAGCCGCAGCAGACGGCAGGCGGCCTGGGCCTGGTCAGGGCCCGCCGGGTGCTGACCCCGTCTGCGGCGCTGCGGCTGGAAAAGCACCGCGGGTACCCGCCCCTGGCGGCCGATTTCGGGCAGGACAGGACGGGACAGCATGTCATTGAAAGCAGCGGACAGGAATGGCTGGTGGTTACCGACATGACCTTTGGCATGGCCCGTCCGGCCGCAGTTGAAATGCACTGTGGCGACAGGCCCGTCAAGCCCGTGGTCGCCGACCGGATGGTGCGCGTTTACGATGGCCACGGCTGCGATGCCGATTTGACGCTGACCGTGCAATCAACCCTGCCGGATCTCGTCACCCTGGTTGCGTTGCCCAAGCGGCCGCCGGCTGGTTGAGAACTGGACAACGCCAGCGTGTCTGCGGCGCTTCCAGGTGTTTAGGCCGGTCTTTCATCGCCATCTTCAGCTCCAGCGGGAACCGGGTTTTCAATGCAGGCCGCCCTGGCAGAAGGCATTTGCTTTCCGCGCGTCAAGTTGACAAGTGCGCGGCGGCGCTATATGTTCTTGTTTTTGTGATGAATCTCACAAGCGTTTCGGCGCATCCCCGAAAACCAGGCGTGCACGGTCGTGCCGGGACAGGCTTGCACAAAACTTGGCGGATAAAAGACTTGGCGGATAAGGAGAGGCTGTATGCACAAAGTGGCGGCTTTGCTTGTTCTGTTTACCCTGTCAGCCGGTTTGGCTGCTGCCGACAGCGATCAGCGCTCCGGCTATCTTCTCAGTTTTGAGTTTAATGGCGATGAGGTCGCGCTGGCCGGTGCAACCTGGCTGCCCAGGTTCGAGCCTGCCGCAGCGCTTCCGCACAGCCACGCCTGGCGCGTTGAGCTGATCGAAGAGGCTGGCAAGGAAAGCCTGTGGTTCGCCAATCTTCCCCCGCCCGCCGGACTGGCAGCGGGCATGCCGCCCGGCGCGTCGTTTCAGCTGGGCGTTCGCGTCCCGGTGCCCCCGGGCGAGGCCCGCCTGCGTTTGCTGGACGAGAGCGGACGGGTGCGTTTCAGCCGCCATCTGGATGCGGATTTTGATGAAGCGGCCCGGCGCGAGCGGGCGGCGTTTCTTGACTGGATGAACAGCTCGCCCAATTCTGCTGGAGCTGAAGGTGCGGCCGGGACTTCGGACGACACCGGCGACAGCGTGGATGCGCAGGAATACATTCGTGCCCAGCGGCAGATGAACCAGCGCCGGCAGTCGGGCCGCAGGCCGCCGGACTGCCGCCAGCGCCGCATGGTTGCCGTTCCCGGGCTGGCCGATGCAGTTGAGCCCTGTCTGCCCGTTTTGCCGTTCCGGCCGGGGTCTGCCCCGCAAGCTGCAGACACAAAGGACGGCGCAGCCCAAACAGAAGACGGCCCGCTCGCCGCGCCGGTGTCGCCCGCAGATGAAGATCCGCCCGGCGGGGGTGTTCATGTTATTGGAACAGTCACCGACGCCCACAGTGGCGAGGGGCTCAGATACCGCGACGTGGTTTTTACCGGCACCGCGCCCGAAGGTGGCGCAGCGGTTCACGTGACGCGCTCCGACCCCGACGGCATTTTTCCCGAAGAGGATGCGCCCGATCTGATTCTGCACGGCAACACTTTTTATCACGCGGTTGAGGCTGGCGTCAGAGACACGGTGTGGGAGCCGCCCCTTGTGCTTCAAACCGGCGCTGAAGACGTGCTGAGCCTGGATATTGAAATTGGTGTTCAGCACGACGTGGAGCTGGAGCTGCTGGGCCCCTGGGGTTTTCCCATGCCGCGCGGCCGGGCCGCCATCTGGCAGGACGGACGCTTTGTAACCTCGGTTGTGGCCGATGACAACGGCAAGGCCGAGCTGACCCTGGCCCGGGGCAGCTATCAGGTCTTGCTGGCGCCCGATGGTCTGGGCTTTACCACACCCAGCCGGCGAGAAGGGTATCTGCTGTTCGAGGGCGTGTCAGAAACCGGGCTGAAGGTTGATGGCTCGACAAGCAAAACGCTGCGGATCAACAGCGACGACATTGCCAGGATTCGCCTTGAGGAATTTACGGCCAATTTCCCGGGAACGCCCGATCGGCTGGAAACCGCGCTGTACGAGCTGCTCAGGGAAGGTGAGGTGGTGGCTGTTTCCCGGTTTCTGGCCCTGCCCCAGGTCGTTGCCTCTCGCGGGGGGCACAGCCTGACCGGCAATATATATGTACCGGCCGGACGTGAATACCAGCTGCGCATTCGGCTTCCGGGCCGACCGGCCGTTACCACCAATCCGTTTGTTGCCAAGGACGGCATGACCCTGCGCTTTGAGCTGCCCGGCCAGGACCAGGAGCAGCGCTGGAGCGGCGTGGTCAGGGATGACCGGGGGCAGCCCCTGTCCGGGGTGGTCATCGACAGCTTTGATGCGGCCATGGAGCCGCTGACCATGGTTTACTCTGAAACCGAGGGCGACGGTGAATTTTCGGTGCCCGCCTGCTCGGGCTGCATATATCGCTTCAAGGTGCCGGAGGCCAGCGACAATCTTGTTGCTCATCTGGAAACACTGGAAAACGTTTCCGCTTCCATTGAAAGAGACGTTGTTCTGGAGCGCATCGAGTTTGTTGATGAATCGCAAAAGATCGATACGCTGCAGCGCGTTTACGGCGACCCGGAAACGGCGCGCTACGAGCTGCTGTTTATCGGCAGTGGCTACACCGAGCATGACGAATCATTTACTGACCTGAACGGCAACGGCGTGTGGGATGGCGTGCTGTTTTACGACCTGAACGGTAATGGCGTGTGGGACGAGGGTGAGCCCTACGCAATCTATGGCGATGCTCATCCGCCGATTTCGGGCAGGGATCCAACCATTGACAACGAGCCGTTTGTCGATCGCAACGGCGACGGCTTTCCCAACATTGGCGAAGCGCAGATATTCCAGGCAAATGTGCGTGACTACATGCGCGCTGCCCTGGGTTACGACTACTGGCGCGATCACCGCGACCTGTTTGTGGCCTGGTCGTGGCTGTCCTGGTCAAAACAGGCGGGGATGAATATTGATGCCGATGCCGAAGGCAGGGGCAGGATTGAATCGCGTGACACTCTGCTGGACGCCACCTGGGAGACCGAGCGTTCCCTGCTCAGCGTTGATTACACCCGGGCCACCCAGCTGGCCCACGAGGTGCTTCCTTCGTTTGATGTTGTTGTGGTCATGATCAACCAGCCCATTCCGGCCGGCCGTGCCAACTCATTCATACTTGCCAACGGCGGGCTTCAGGGCGGCTCTCCCAACAGCGCCACGCCTGCGCACGAGCTGGGCCACAATCCGGGCGGCCTGCTAGATGAATACAGCGAATTCAGCGGCATTCATACCGGCTCCACGCCGCCGGCCCTGCACATGACCCGCTCCATCAACAGGGCCCAGCTTCCGTGGCGTCACCACCTGGATCATGATCGCGAATTTGAGGCACCAAGCCCTTCCGGAGCAGCCGGTATTGGTGTATTTGAGGGCGGCTGGTATCAGGGGTCGGGCATATACCGGGCCAGCTATAACTCCACCATGCGTAATGTCAGCGTCAGGTTTTCTCCCAACCAGCGCGAGCTGATGGACTGGCAGCTTGGTGTGACGACCGATACAAAAGCCGTGCTGAGCGCACAGCCGGAACAGCGCTGCACAGACGCAGACCGGGCTGCCGTGGTCTTGACCTGGGACGTGCAGAATCACGATGGCGGAGCGCTTGAAATTCGCCTTGGCGCGGCCGACGGCAAGCTTGTCTCGCGCACGTCCAGGGCGCAGGGCAAAAAAACCACCGGCCGCTGGGTGCGCGACGGCGACAGTTTCTTTCTGGTCGACGGCAACAGCGGGGTCGTGTTGGCAAGCACAGCCGTGCAGCTCAACGTCGACTGCCAGGCGTTGCTGCAGGCCCTGCTGGTCAGCGAGGATTGCGACACTGCCGGCCGCTTGCGCGCCGAAATTGAATGGAATGCCGCCGGCACACCGGCCCGGCGGCTGCAGATTCGCCTGGATGACGAGCACGGCAAGCTGTATTCAAAAACATCCAGGCTGCAGGGCAGCAGCACCACCGGCCAGTGGGTCAGCAAGGGCGACCGCTTTGTATTGCTGGATGACGACAGCCTTGAGATTCTTGCCAGCGCCACTGCGCAACCCGGGCCCGAATGCCGCGGTGAGCGCGGGGGGCTGGCAAGGCGGTAAAACATTTTCTTTCTTTGACTGGCCATTCTCCTTGCAGGGCACCCGGTTCCGGGTGCCTTCGGCCTTTTTGCTGTTTCAGCTTTCATTGGCGGCTGAAAAAGAGTATCTTCAGCATAACCGGAGACATGCATGGGCGCACTCACTCGGGAGTGCCTTGCCATGCGCAGAAAACACCGCTGCATTTGCCCGACAACCAGACGTTCTTTCATTTTTATGGTTTTCTGCAGGGTGTTCACCCGCATATTCTGTGCGCAAAACTCCCAGCTGCTGGCTGCGCGTGGCAGGGGGCCGCGGCTCCGGCACAGGACGCCGCAACCGGAGAAGAGCCGTGGTACCAAAACTGCTCTCTTCCGGACGTGATTTTTGCCGACAGGTTCAATTAGCCCGAAGCCATCTCGCTACTGGCGTCAAAATGTGACGCGCTCATGATCTCTTTGTGCCTTCGGGGCACCGCGCCGATTTGATCATCATCTTGCGGGCGCGCTTCAGATACGGTGGCAGCAAACTGCTGTTGAACTTGATGCCGCTGCAACTGCGGTCACGAACTTTGGGCACCCTGACCTCCACATCGCCTATGCCCGTCTGGATGGTGCGTGTTGGCAAATATCCGTTGCGAACCACAGTCTGATGACCCTGGACCGTGCGGCTATCGGCATATTGTTCAAGAAAAACGCTCAACTCGGCCTCCACCGCCCGGGCAATCAGGTCGCGTGCTCCATTGCGCAGCAGTTCGTGGAGCGGGTCTTTGACATCAGATATTGGTGGGTGAGACGGCTTCAAGGGTAGAATCTGTCATGGCGTATCCTTTTTTGTTGGTTGTGATCGTCTAGGTGATCAACCAACAGGATACGCCGCTTTTTCAAATCGCTCCATACACCAGAAATAAGCATAGCTCTTTTGAGCCTCCAGAAACGCGTAAGCTTCTGAACTCGGAATGCTGTCGAACGGGTCGGTTTTATGCGCGCTCAACCGGCGCTGCAGTTCCTGCTTTTGTTTGGCGGATAGCGCGGGCGCTACGGCAGCATCCTTATCCCCTGCGATGCTGTCCCGGATGACGGTGATCAGCTTCAGGTGCTCGGAAGATTCGAGCGAGCAATAGGCTGTCGGTATGTTGTTCATGAGTTAAGACTACACCATCCTGCCGTGTCCAGCCAGAATCGGGGCGTTGCGGTGAAGGGCAGTATGCGTTTACTGCTTAATTGAAAGATTCTGACGCGCACATCGTGGAATTATCGTTGTTGTCCGCACGCTGCTTTGTTCATACAGCTTTGCCCATAAACGCTTCGAGCAGCACAAACACGGTAATAATGCCCAGCATGGCAACGGGGTAGTGGCTGGCGCGGTCGAAGAGGCGGGCGGCGTGGGGGCTGGTTTGGTGGCGGAGCAGCTGGAGGGCGGGGATTAGCAGCAGGAGGATGCCGGCGGTGAGGTTGGCGATGTGCCACGGCCAGCCCAGTGGCAGGGGGGAAATGATGGGCAGGAACAGGCTGAGGGTGACGGCAAGAACCAGGGCGGCGGCGATGATGCGGCCGGCGCGCCGGGGGCCGAACAGGACGGGGATGGTTTTGGCGCCGATTTGGCGGTCTTCCTCGACGTCGTTCCAGTCGGCCGGGATGTTCTGGCCGCCGATTTCCCACGCCATCAGCCAGGCGATCATGAGCGCCAGCCGGGGCAGGGACGGCTGCGGCACGACCACCAGCACGGCGGCGACGGGGCCGGTGGCCTTGACGAG
>DATGSU010000024.1:0-5766 GCA_035302305.1 Wenzhouxiangella sp.
GTGGCCATTTTGCCCATGCTGCGCATCGGCGGCATGCAGGTCTACAAGGCCGAAATCACCGGGCCCGTCAAGGAAACCCGGCTGTCGCCGCGCATTGCCGAAACCGCCAAGGCCCTGTGGCTGGTCTATGCCGCGCTCACCGCGCTGTGTGCCGCGGCCTACTGGGCCGCCGGCATGTCTCTGTTCGATGCCGTGGGGCACAGTTTTTCGACCGTGGCAACGGCCGGCTTTTCCACCCACGACGCCTCCATAGCGTATTTCGACAGCCCGCTGATTGAATGGCTGGTGGTGTTTTTTCTGGTGGTTTCGAGCATGAACTTCGGGCTTCATTTCATGGCCATGCGGCGCGCCAGCACCCAGGTCTATCTGCGCGACCCCGAGCTTCGGCTGTTTATGCTGCTGCTCTTGGCCGCCGCCTGCCTGGCGTCGGCGCTGCTGTGGCACCAGGGCCTGTATTCGGGCGCGTGGACAGCCATTCGCTACGGAGTTTTCCAGGCAGTGTCGTTCATGACCACCACCGGGCTGGTCACCGCCGAGGTCCACGCCTGGCCGGGCACGCTGCCGCTGCTGCTGATTCTCTTAAGCGCGCTGGGCGGCTGCGCCGGCTCCACCACCGGCGGCTTCAAGATCATGCGCGTGTACATGCTCGGCAAGCAGGGCGGTCGCGAGCTCAAGCGCCTGGTTCATCCGCGTTCGGCCCTGCCGTTGAAATTGGGCAACCGCACCCTGGACCCCGAAGTGGCCAACGCCGTATGGGGCTACGTGGCCCTTTACATTCTGTGCGTTGTGGTGCTGACCCTGATTGTGGCCGGCCTGGAAGACGACCTGGTGACCGCAGTCTCGGTGGTGTTTTCGTCCATCAACAACCTGGGCCCGGCGCTGGGTGAGGCCGGCGCCAACTACGGCCAGCTTCACTACGTCACCAAATGGCTGACCAGCTTTGCCATGCTGCTTGGCCGGCTCGAGCTGTTCACCATTCTGGTGCTGTTCACGCCCGCCTACTGGCGCAGCTGAACGACCGTACACGGGCCGCGCCGATTTGATTACACTTGGGGGCATGAATCCCGAAGTCATTGAAAACATGATTGAACAGGGCCGCGACTCGTATGAGGCGCGGCTGGCTGCCGGCCAGGCACGCCTGAAGGCAGACAATCTGGAGAAGGCCCTGGAACACCTTCAAAAAGCCACCGAGCACAAGCCTGACCAAACCATGGCCTGGCAGGAACTGGGCACGGTGCTCAACAGGCTGGAACGCCCCGACGAGGCCCGCCAGGCCTGGCAGCAGGGCGTTGAGACCGCCCGCGTCAACGGCGACAAACAGGCCGAAAAAGTCATGGGCGTGTTTCTGAGAAGGCTGGACAGGGGCTGAATAATTCAGCGCTTCCGGCGCCTGGGATAGGGTGATGGCCGGCCGTCGGGCTGGCGGCTGAAGCGCTTGTAGCTCCACAGGTACTGTTCCGGGCGGCGGGCAATCACGCCTTCCAGCCAGTGGTGCATCACGGCAGCGCTTTTTTCATCGGCCGGGTCGGCAATGGCCTCCGGCGCCGGTTCGAAGCGCAGCGCCCAGCCGCGCCCGCGCGGCAGTCGTTCGGCGCTGGCAAAGAACACCCGGCAGCCGGTGCGCCGGGCCAGGCGCCCCACCAGGGTCATGGTCAGCGCCGGCTGCTCAAAAAAACTGACAAACGCACCTTCTCCCTGTTTGGGCTGCTGGTCGGCCAGCAGCCCAATCATCTCGCCGCGCCGCAGTCCGGCCAGCAGTCGGCGCATGGCCGGACTGCCGCTGGGAACCAGGGTGGCGCCAAAGCGTTCGCGGCTGGCGGTCAAATGGCGGTCGTGGTCCAGGTTGCGCGGGGCCTTGTACAGGGCCGTAAAGGGCCCGTGCAGGGACAGCCACAGCGGCAGAATTTCCCAGCTGCCAAAATGTGCGCCCACCAGCAGCACACCGCGCTTTGCGGCAGCGGCCCGCTCAAGTTCTTCCCGGCCTTCTACCGAGCGCACGTGCCGCTTAAGTCGCCCGGCCGGCCAGAACCACACGGCGCCGGACTCAAGCACCAGGCGGGCCATTTCAGTCAGGTGCCGGCGATACAGGCGCGCGCGTTTTTTCTCATCAAGCTCGGGAAAGCACAGCGCCAGGTTGGTGCGCACAATGGCATGCCCGCGCCACGGCACAAAGCGCAGCACAAAGGCCAGCGGCACGGCCAGGGCGTGCAGCAGCCACAGCGGCAGCAGCGCCAGAATGTGCAAAATGCCCTTGATCACTAACATGGCTGATGAGTTTGAGCTGCGCCGGCAAGCGCCCGGCGCGAACGGATCCTTTGCAAAGGGTGCGGCAGCGTTTCAGATGATAATCTGGACTGCTTTTCAAAACAGACGGATGGAACAACGGGCAATGATAGGACTTATTCAGCGCGTCAGCACAGCCAGGGTGGATATCGGCGGCGCCACGGTTGGCAGCATCGACAGCGGCCTGCTGGTGCTGGCCGGCTTTAAGCGCGGCGATTGCGCCGGGCGCATCCCGCGCTTTGTCGAGCGCCTGCTCAATTACCGGGTGTTTGCCGACGAGGCCGGGCGCATGAACAAAAGCCTGCGCGAGGTGGGCGGCGGCCTGCTGGTGGTGCCGCAGTTTACCCTGGCGGCCGACACCAATTCCGGCAACCGGCCCAGCTTTAGCCCGGCGGCGCCGCCGGAAGTCGGGCGTGAGCTTTTCGAGGCACTCATCACGCAGGTTGAAAAGGACTGGCCCGACAGCGCCTTCGGCCAGTTTGGTGCCGACATGCAGGTCAGCCTGACCAACGACGGGCCGGTCACCTTCTGGCTGGAAGTGGGCTGACCAGCCTCAGCCCCGACCGCCTTCGCGTAGGGTAAAGCGCACCGGTTCGGTTTTGCCCAGCACCTTGCCCGAAGGGGTTTCCAGGCGCGCAAACAGCACGTGGCTGCCCGGCGCCGGCGGGGCAATTTCCGCTTCCAGATCGTGAATCGGGGGCAGCGCCTCGTCGTCTAACACCAGCACGATCTGGGCGGTGGGCGGCACGTCTATGCCAATGTCCATCACCACCGTCAGGGCGTCGCTGCCGGGGTCAACCGTGCTGCCGTCGGCGGGCTGCGTAATGCGAAAACCCATGGAATGGTGCTGGTTTTCCGCTTCGGCCTGCTCTATCGCCTCGGCGATTTCCTCTTCGGAATCGCCTTCCAGCACGTTGACCTCGGGCAGGTCTATGGGTTTGGCGTCGTCATCGGGCCTGGTGTCGGTGTAGGTGACGTTGCCGTCCTTGTCGACCACGCGGTAAATTTCCTGGGCGTTTGCGGCAGCGGCCACAAGCGCCAGAAAAAGCAGGCCGGTGAGGATAAAAGCGGTTTTGCTCATGCGGTTGCCTTGCCGTGTGAGTTTGCGCTGCATGCTGTCAGCCTGACAGCTCGGGGTTGAGCGAATAGGTGCCCGTCAGGCTGGCGCTGGCCAGCACGTGGCTTTTCATGGCCTTGAGGGCGTCCTGGCCGGTAAACTTTTCCGGCAGGTCAAGCCGGTCGGTGTCCAGGGCATACACCGTAAACGTGTAGTGATGCATGCGCTCATCGTTCCAGGGCGGGCAGGGGCCGTCGTAGCCGAAGTACTCGCCGGCCATGTCCGGATCATCGGCCATGAAAACGGTGTAGTCATTCAGCCCCTGTCGTGAGCCGTCCGGGCCGGCGGGGCTCTTCTTGCCGCGCGGCGTCACGCCGTCGCTGCACTGTCCGGTGGCTACTTCGTTGACATCGGCGGGAATGTCCACCATGACCCAGTGGCAGAAGTCGATGCGCGGCATGTCGGCCGGCAGCGTCCTGCCTTCCTGGTTGACGTCATCGCCCACGGAAGGCACGTCGGGGTCCATGCACAAGATGGCGAACGAGCGCGTGCCCTGTGGCGCATCGCTCCAGGCCAGATGCGGGTTCCTGTTGTCCGAAAGGGCCATGCGGGATTCGGCATCGGGCTTGCCAAAGGCCAGTTGGGTGTCCATTGGCTGACCATCGGTCAGGTCGCGTGAAACGAGCTTCATGCAAATTGCTCCTTCGGTAATCTTGGGGTGGTATTCGGTCAATGTCTGACAACAGCCAGTTCGTTCATTTAAGCTTACCAGCCCGTCACGCAAAAAATGGAATTGCATACAAAACGATATGTTGAAGAGACTCTGGCTGCTTGTTGTCCTGTTTTTCTCGCCGCTTGCCCTGGCCGCACCGGGCCTGCCCGACGCCGTCGACATGGATGCATCCGTGCCGGCACCGTCCGATGTTCTGGGCTTTGAGCCCGGCGAGCGCCACCCCCGCCACGACCAGGTGGTGGCCTACCTCAATCGGCTGGCCGAGTCATCCGACCGGGTCAAGCTGGAGGTCATCGGGTATTCCCACGGCGGCCGGCCGCAGCTGGTGCTGTATTTTTCCAGCCCGCAGCGACTGGCGAAGCTGGATCAGATACGCGACGGCCGCAACGATGCGGCCCGCAAGGGCGAGGGGCCACCGGTTGTGTGGATGGGCTACTCCATTCACGGCAACGAGGCTTCGGGCACCAGCGCCGCGCTGGTCATGGCCTGGTACCTGGCCGCCAGCCGGGACGAGCAGGTGCTCCGGTGGCTGGACGACATGGTCATCATTATGGAGCCGGCGCTCAACCCCGACGGGCTGGACCGCTTTGCGCACTGGGTCAACATGCATCGCGGGCAAAATCCGTCGGCCGACCCCAATGACCGCGAGCATGCGGAAGGCTGGCCCAATGGCCGCACCAACTACTACTGGTTCGATCTCAACCGCGACTGGCTGCCGGTGATTCACCCCGTGTCCAAAAACCGCATTGCGCTGCACAGCCGCTGGTATCCGCACGTGGTCACCGACCACCATGAGATGGGCCACAACAGCACGTATTTTTTCCAGCCGGGCATTCCCGAGCGTACCAACCCGCTGATTTCCGACGCCAACCAGGCGCTGACTGCCGATATTGCCGAATTCCACGCCCGGGCCCTGGACCGGGCCGGCCAGCCGCACTACACCCGCGAGTCGTTTGACGACTACTACGCCGGCAAGGGTTCGACCTATCCCGATCTTACCGGCGGTGTCGGAATCCTGTTTGAGCAGGGGTCCAGCCGCGGGGTGAAGCAGGACACCATTTTCGGTCAAAAGCATTTTGAAGATACCGTCGCCAACCAGGTGCGCACCAGCATTTCAACGCTGGACGCGGTGCAGGCCCATGCTGAAAAACTGGTGGCCTACCAGCGCGACTTTTTTGCCGACGTGGACAAGCAGGCCCGCAGCTGGAAGCAGCGCGGCTGGCTGCTGGGCGATGGTGGCGACCCGGCACGCGCCCATGCGCTGATCGCCATGCTGCTCAACCACGGCATCAGCGTGCAGCCGGCCACCGACTCCGTTGAGATCGACGGACGCAGGCACGATTCGGGTCACGCCTGGTTCATTCCGGCCGGCCAGGACAAATACCTGCTGCTCAAGTCCATGTTCGAACCGGTCATTGAAGAAACCATAGAAACCTTTTATGACGTCTCGGCCTGGCCCATGGCCATGGCCCACAACCTGCCGATTGAAGCGGTTGGCCGCGCGCCGGCGGTCGGCGATGCGCTGACGGCAGCGCCGGTTTACCGGCCCGCGCGGCCGGCCGAAAGCGCCGTGGCCTGGCTGGTGGACTGGCGTCAGTACCGGGCCGATGCGCTGGCGGCCGAGCTGCTGACCGAGGGCTACCGCATTCAGGCGGCCGGCGAGCCGCTGACGATACAGGCCGGGGATGAGCGC
>DATGSU010000025.1:0-3434 GCA_035302305.1 Wenzhouxiangella sp.
GGTGCCGCCCACGCCCAGGGCCAGGCGCCCGAAGCGCTCGCCGATAAGGCCCGAAATGGTCACCACCATGCGCTCCCTGAACGGCACCACCATGAGCAGGGCAATGAGCAGCACCTGGGTGGTTTCGGCCACGCCGTACCACAAGGCCGAGATGCCGGTGTGATAGCTCAGTTCGACAATGGCGATGAACGACGAGCCGGAAAACAGCCCGGTGATACACACGGCCACGGTCAGCGGACTGAAGCCGCGTCCGCCCACAAAAAAACCGCCATCGTGGCTTCGGCGCCGTGCCAGCAGGCCGACAACCACCAGAAACAGCGTGTAGGCCACCGCCAGGCCAATGGTCCATGCACCCACCGCGGTCATGATGCGTCTCCCCCGGTCAGCCAGTGCACAGACACCTGTGCACCGGCGTCCCTGACCAGGTTGTAAGCAGGGCAGCGGCGCTCGGTTTCAGCGCGCAGCCAGGCCAGCTGTGCCGCATCGCTCAGCCGGCACGACACGCGGATATCCACCCGGTGGAAATGCGGGCTGACATCGGCCAGGCCCAAAAACCCGCGCGTGTCCATGGTGGCCTCAATGTCGACATGAAGCCCGTGAACGCCCAGCTTGCGCTCGTTGGCAACGGTTTCTGTCACCACGGCAATACAACCCGCCAGCGCGCCGACCACGTATTCCATGGGCGTCGGCGCGCTGTCGTCGCCGCCCACGGCAGGCGGCTCGGCGGTGTCAAAGGCAAACCGGCGCACCCTGTGGGTGGCCAGCATGCCGCCTTTCCATTCGCTGTTGACTGAAATGCGCTTGAGCCAGCGGCTGTCGGCCGGCGCCTGTTCGCGGGCGGCGGCCTGTGGCTGGCCAGAATGGTCTTCGCTGTGCGTTGCTGTACGTGTTGACATGGTGACTGCGTCTCCCGGTGGTCATGGTTCAAGCCAGGGGAGGCAGCGCAGCTTTTGTGCTTGCTCTCCACCCCGTGGCGCTGGGTCTGTGGAGAGCTGAAAACGCGACAGAAAACGCGCAAGCGATTTCCATCTCATCTTTCGGCAGGACTGGCCCTCCGCAGGAATTGGCACCGGATCAGCCTTGCGCTGACGGTTGCCCCGGCATCAAAGGGCCTGTCCCTCCGCCGGTCTCGATGAGAGACGGGCAACATACACCTGAACATGGCACAAGTCAACAATCAGTCGACTATATGAGAAACACTTCACGCAAACATGGCGGGAGCGCAGATAAAAAAGCTCCGCACGCAGCTGCATGCGGAGCCCTGTTCAGCAGCAGGCGGCCCGTGGCGGGCCGGCCGGGAGTTCAGTCCCCGGCTTCTTCCTCGCGGGCGGAAATCGTGCGCACAGCCTCGCCCTGGTCATCAAGAAAGCTGATGGAGGCCTCGCCGTCTGGCGTGACCTCCAGCGACAGGCGCGGCGTGCCGCTGGCATCGCTCAGGTGCACCACGGAGCTGCTGTCGGGCGATTTGCCTGCATAGTAGCGTGGTGCGCCGTAATAATTCTCGGCCTGGCGCTTTTTCATCAGCGCCGCGCGCTCATCATCCGGCATGGCATCAAGCGCCCCGGCCTCTTTCAGATCTACGACAATGGAGCGCTCGGGCCGATCGTTGATCTGCAGTCCGGCAAACGCCTGCCCATGATGGTCAAAACCGAGCAGCTGCAGCTGCTGGTCCTGCTCATAGCGGTCAAACGTCAGGCTTAGGCCGCTTTCCACGTCGCCGTCATCATTCTTGCGGCCGGCAAATATCAGTCCGCCCTGCTCGGTTTCCTCGTCGTTGAAAAACAGCATGCCGGCCTGGTCACGTCCGTGCGGATGCTCATGCTCCTCGCCGCGAACAATCACGCCGGGAAAGCGGGCGCTGCTGGTTATGACCATGCGCAGCCGGCCGTCGGGCTCGCGCAGGTTGATGCGCTCAACGTCCAGGGTTTCGAAGCTGGCGCTGCGTTCGGACTTGGCGCCGGTCAGCAGCATGGCCGCCAGGGCCAGGGTAAGAATGCCGGCATAGATGCCGAGCAGTCGATTGGGTGAATCAAACATGGCAGTGCTCTCGATTTGAATTGAGTTGGATTTGTATGGGTTGGATCAAGTCGGGCAGCCTTGACCGCCCGACCCAACCTTAGCCGCCGCGGCGGCAAAAAACACGTGCCATGAGTCACACTTTCTGCGCTTCTGTGCCGCGCGACAGCCAGGCGTAGTACAGCAGCGGAATCACCAGCAGGGTCAGAATGGTGGAGACAAACACCCCGGAAATCAGCGACACGGCCAGCCCCTGGAAAATGGGGTCGTCAAGAATGAAGGCGCCGCCTATCATGGCCGCAAAGGCGGTCAGCACAATGGGCTTGGCGCGCACCGCGGCCGAATCGATTACTGCCCTGGCCAGCGGCTGCCCGTCGGCCAGCGCCAGGTCAATGAAATCGATCAGCAGAATCGAGTTTCTGACAATGATGCCGGCCAGGGCGATCATGCCGATCATGGAAGTGGCGGTGAACTGGGCGCCCCAGATGGCGTGGCCGGGCATGACGCCAATCACGGTCAGCGGAATGGGAACCATGATAATGAGCGGCGCCAGATAGCGCCGGAAATGTCCGACCACCAGCAGATAGATCAGCACCAGTCCGGCCATGTAGGCCAGCCCCATATCGCGGAATGTTTCGTAGGTAATGGTCCATTCGCCAGCCCATTTAATGGTGTAGTCGGTGGCGCTGTCGGGCGGGCCGATGAATTTCTGGCTCACCCTGTTGCCTGACCAATTGTCTGAACCAGCGCCCGTCAGGCCGCCGCGCGCCAGCTCGGCGACCATGCTGAACATGCCGTACAGCGGGCTGTCGGCGCGCCCGGCGTCGTCGGCCACCACATAGGCGTAGGGCCGCATGTCCTTGCGATAAACGGCCTGTTCCCAGGCGGCTTCGCGCACTTCCACCACCTCGGACAGGGGCACCAGACGGCCGTTGCGGGCGCGCACTTTCAGCGCCAGAAGCTGATCCAGTGAGGCCTGATCACCGGCCGGCAGGCGCACGCGTATGGGCACGGCGTAGCGGCTTTGCCCGTCCATGGCATAGGTCGGGTCGGCCCCGGCGTGGGCCATGGCCAGGGTGCGGGCAATGTCGGCCTGGTTCAGACCCAGGCGCGCCGCGCGGGCGCGGTCGACCACCATCACCTCGCGAGTCGAGGGCGCTTCCACGCTGGAATCCAGGTCAACAATGTCGGGGTTGTTGCCAAAGGCCTTTTCAAGTTTCAGCGCCAGGTCACGCACGCCGCTTTCGTCGGGGCCGTAAATTTCAGCCACTATGGGCGACAGCACCGGCGGGCCGGGCGGCACTTCAACCACCTTGACGGCGGCGCCGTAACGCTTGCCCACGGCGGCCAGTTCGGGCCGCACGGCGCGGGCAATGTCATGGCTCTTGCGCCGGCGCTCGCTCTTGTCGACCAGGTTG
>DATGSU010000026.1:0-13372 GCA_035302305.1 Wenzhouxiangella sp.
TCAGCCAGCGGAATGCCGAATTTTGAGTTGGCGCCGGCGGTGCGCACCATCTTGTGGTGTCCCAGCCCGGAGCCGGGATCAAGGCGCAGGAACAGGCTGTGCCCGGCAAGATCGCCGCCCCAGTGCTGCAGCACGTGCAGATTGTCCACGGTCAGGTTCAGGCCCAGATCAAGCGCCTGGCGGTATTCCTCACGGGGCGCAAAGTTGGGCGTGAACAGCATGTTCTCGGCCTTCAGGGCGGGCGCCGCTTCCAGCGCGTGGTGCGCTTCGGCCAACGACACGCATTCGATTCCAAGGCCTTCATCAACCACCGCGCGCAGCAGCCGGGGATGAGAATTGGCCTTCATGGAATAAAGCACGCGGTTGACGGCATCGAGGCCAAGCAGCTGGCGGCAGGCCTGGCGGGCCGTTGGCAGGTTGTAGACATAGGCGCAGTTCTTGCCGTCCATAAGATTGAGCAGCTGCTCTTGTTGCTGGCGCCACCATGGTGGCGCCGGTCTGGCGGCGGATGCATTGCCAAACAGCTGCTCCCAGGTAGGGCCAAAGACCGAGTCGCCGCCGGTGCCGCCGGGAATGAGCTGCTGGTGAAGCTGGGCAATGAGGCGGTCGGCGTGGCGGGATTCAACCACAAAGCTCAGGTTGAGGTCGTTGGCCGCCTGGCTGACCTGCAGGATGCGGCGCTGTTCGAACACCTCGAGCGCCGGCCCGATCTTGTGAAGAATGGTGCGAATGCCCAGCCCAACCAGGCTGACGGTGGCACAGTCGCTGAAAACATCGACCTGGCACAGGCGCGACAGGCGCCGCGACAGGTCGTCGAGCACGTTTTGATCAAGAACGTTGGCGCTGGGGTCGAGGGTCACTGTAACGTTGGATTCGGACGTGGAAACCTGGTCGACCGACAGGCCCATGTCGCCGAAAATGCCGAAAATTGCGGCCAGAAAGCCGACCTCCTGCCACATGCCCATGCCTTCCAGCGAGATGAGCGTAATGGGCTTGCGCTCCACAATGGCCTTGACCTGGCTGCTGTGCTCGTGCACCGAGCGCGAAATTCGCGTGCCTTCTATATCCGGGCGGTCGGTTTGGTGCATGTGAATTTCGATGTCGTGCAGTATGGCGGGCGACAGGGCGGCGGGGTGCAGCGCCCTGGCGCCCATGGCAGCCAGTTCCTGGGCTTCGCGAAAGCCGATCCGGCGCAGCAGGCGGGCGCCGGTGATGCGCCGTGGCGCGGCTGAAAAAAGGCCGGGCACGTCGGAAAAGATGTCGACCCGGCGGGCGCCGACCACCGCTGCGACCGAAGTGGCCGATGTATCGGAACCACCGCGGCCAAGAAGCACGGTGCGCCCCCAGGCATCGGCGGCTGAAAAACCGGGCATGACCCATACCCGGCCCGCATCGGCCAGTTCATTGGCCAGCTGCGGATCGGGCTCCGCCGTGATTCTGGCCGACAGAAAGCGTGCCCGGCGACTGCGCCTGTCTTCGCGGCCGCAGGTCAGCACCCGGGCGCTGTCCAGCCACCGGCTATCGATCTGGCCGGCGTTGAGCGCGGCCAGCGCCAGCTTGCTGGACAGGTATTCACCGCAGGCCAGCAGGCGGGCCTGGTCGGGCGGCGTGCTGCAGTGGGCGCCAAAACTTTCAAGCAGGGCCCTGACCTCATCAAAAGGCTTGTCGAGGGTTGCGGCGGGCAGATCCAGCGCTGCAAGCAGCTTTCGGTGCCGCTGTTCCAGCGTGTCCACAAGCTCGCTTGCGCTGGCCTCGGGGCCGGCGTTGATGTGGGCCTGCAGCAGGTCGGTGACACCGCGCAGCGCCGATACCACAACAATGACGTGAAAGCCCTTTTGTTTGATGCTGCGAACCCGTTTGACGATATGCGGCCAGTTTTCGGGGTTGGCTATGGACGAGCCGCCGTACTTGACGACCCGCCATTGTCTGTCAGCATTGCTGTTGGGCTTGTTCATTGGGATTACCTGTCAAAATCGGATAGTCTGGACAAAATAAAGATCTGTATGAGAGCCTGTTCTCCAGTAAACAGACAGAACGCGATTCTACATTGACGACTCGGCCATGAACAGCAACAACAACCGGAAGGGGCGGTCGGCGTCAGCCAGCCACGCCGGCCACGTGCGCCCGGACAACCAGGATGCGGTTCTGGCCGATGACGGGCTGGGCCTGTGGCTGGTGGCGGACGGCATGGGCGGTCACGCCGGCGGTTCCTGCGCCAGCTCGATTGCCATTGACACAATCCGCGCTTCGGTGGCCAGGGGGCTTGGCCTGAATGATGCATTGGGCAGGGCCCACGAAAGGATTCGCCTGGAACAGCAGCGCCGGCCCGGCTACAGCGGCATGGGCACCACCGCCGTGGTGCTCAGGGAAAGCAACAGCCGCTATGAGATTGGCTGGTCGGGCGACAGCCGCGCCTATTTGTATTCAGCTGCCGGCGGCAGCCTCACGCGCCTGACCCGCGATCACAATATTGCCGGCAGCCTGGTGGCCGCCGGCGCGCTGTCGGTCGAGGAGGCGGCGCGCCACCCCCAGCGCAACGTGCTGACCAGTTGTCTGGGACTTTCTGGCGGGCAGTCACCGCGCGTTGACCATGTTGAAGGGGCCTGGCGGCCCGGCGATGTCATTATTCTGTGCACCGATGGCCTGTCGGGCGAACTGGATGACGGCGAGATTGAAAAGATCATTGGCGCAGTGCCCGCCAGTGATCCCGCAGGCATGGTCGAGGCCCTGGTGTCGGCTGCGCTGGAAGCCGGCGGGCACGACAACATTTCTGTCATTGCCGTAGCCGCGCCGGCAACAGCCCGGCAGCATGCCCGCACCTCGCTCAGACGGCGCCTGAGCGATCTGGTCAAAAAAAGGCGGGCGTCCTGAAGCAACAGCGCCCGTCAGGCGGGTGCGCCCTTGTAGGTGCCCAGCACCACAACGGTTTTGCCCGAGGCGCGCACCATGCCTTCCTCTTCGAGAATTTTCATGACGCGGCCGGCCATTTCGCGCGAGCAGCCGACAATGCGGCTGAGCTCCTGGCGGGTAATTCTGAGCTGCGTGCCCTCGGGGTGAGAAACCGCATCGGGCTGCTTGCACAGTTCGATAAGCGTTTTGGCAATGCGGCCCTGGGTGTCCAGAAAAGCCAGGTGCAGCACCTTGCGCCTGGTTTGCAGCAGCCGCTCGGCCAGCTTTGAGCCTATGGCAGTCAGAATGTCGACCGCATATTCGGCTAGTTCGCCTTCCAGTGCTTCGCGCAGCCGCTCGTAGCTGACGGCGGCAATGTCGCAGCGGTTGCGGGTGCGCACCAGCGAGGAGCGCGGGGCCGGCTTCATGTACAGGCCGATCTCGCCAATGAAGTCGCCGGGATTGAGGTAGCTGATGATCAGCTCGCGCCCGTCCTCACCCTCGGTTGAAACCGACACCGAGCCTTCGATGATGTAAAGCAGTTCGTCGCCCGGGTCGCCGGGTCGGGAAATGGTTGATTTGGCCGGATAGTGCCGGCGTTCGCATATGGACAGGAAGCGGTTCATCGCTTCGCGGTTGACGGGATAAAATTGAAAGTCTCTATCGATTTCCATATCAGATTACGTAATGAATGGTTGTGTTATCGGGCAGAAACGCCATGGAAGACGAACGCGTCCGATGTCGAGAATGAATTTATGTGGCAAGTGTAGCTGATTCAGCCACAGGTAATGCAAATCAACAGGTACAGACACTTTTAAGCCGACAAGTTCAGGATGGCGTCGGTAATCCACGTGCGCAGGCGGGCTGCCGTTTCAGGGTCCAGGCCCGTGTGGTCGGCCAGCACCGCAGCCGCCACGGGTTCGTCGCCGGGCCGCAGGGCTGTATGACGCCCGGGTTCATCGGCCAGCCACGCTTCCAGCGCAGCGGTCTTGTCGCTGCGAAAACGGGGAACCTCACCGTCTCTGAGCGCCTCGATCAGAGCCCGCGGGTCGCCGTCAACCTTTTGGGCCAGCACCGTGACCTGGGGCATGAAGGTTTCGGACACTTCGCCAGAAGCCTGCAGGGCAGCCTCGTCCACGGGCCGGTGATGACGTTCGCGCCAGTCGTCAAGAATCAGCCTGGCGGCCTGGCAGCGCTGCGTCAGCAGGCTTTTTTGTTCAGCGCTCAGCAGGGTTGTGTCGGGCTGGCTGGCCAGGAATGCTTCCAGGGCACCCACCCGCGACAGCTCCAGCCGCATCAGCAAGGCGGCCAGCTCCAGGTCGTCGTGCAGCAGATGAAACACCTGCAGGGCGCCCGTTTTTTGCCACGGGTTGATGGCTTCCACGCCGGCTTTTTCGGCCCATTGAAGCGCAGAAAGGCCGTTTGGGTCGGGAATGTCCGGCGCCTGCATGGTCCGGTCCGGCATGCTTTCCCGCACCGGCGCTATCCGCTGGCCGCGGCGCACTTCGGTCATGTCGACAATATGCACCGGTGGCTGCATGCGGTCGTTTTCCCAGGCGCCCGCCTCGTTCTCCTGGGCCGTCAGGTAAAACATCTGGCGGCCATTTTCAATCAGCTCATGAACCGATTTGACCACCTGCAGATAGCGGTCGGGATCGGAAGTGGTCAGCACTTCATCCATAAATACCGGCAGCATCTGCCGACCGCCCTCGGCCTGCTCCAGCCACGCCAGGCGCACGGCCAGCATCAGCTGCGCACGGGTGGCGGTTGACAGTTCTTCAAGCGGACGGGTGCGTTCGTCGCGGGTGTCGAGCGCCTTGAACCGGCCGCCGCTGTCGAAATGCAGCTGGTAGCGATAGCCGGTGAAACGCTCCAGCCAGCGCCCGGCACGCTTGAGGGCGTCGGGCTCATTGTCGGCCTGGTGGGCCATGCGAATGTCATCGATGAGCGAATGCCCGGCCACAGCCACCATGCGGCGGTCAAATTCACTTGCCAGGGCTGCGCGCGCCTCCTCGCGCTGTGCGGTCCGGCCGGCCAGCTCGCGCTGCCTGATGGCTTGCGCATGGCGGGTTTCCAGGGCGGTAATCTGGCGGGCAAGATCGTCGCGGTTTTCTGCAAGCCCGGTCAGCTCGTCAAGCATTTCAGACAGGGCTTCCCGGTTGCCCCGGCGGGCCAGATCCAGCAGCTCGGGTTCCGCATTCAGCGCTTTTTCCAGCTCGCTGATTTTTATGGAAGCGCTGAGCTTTTCCTGCTCGCGAGCAAACCACTGCCTGTGTTTGTTCAGTCGTTCGGCCAGCAGCTGGCGGCTGCCTTTTTCAAGTCCGGCCGTGCTGAACAGCGCGCGGCGCTCCTGCTGCAGCCTGTCGATATCGGCTCGAATTTCCGCGCTACGCCTTTGCAGCCCCTGATGGCGGCTGTGCAGTTCGGCAACGGCGCGAGCCCGGGGGATGAGGCTGTCAATCTGGCGGGCCAGCAGTTCGCTTGTAACCCGACCGTCAATCTTGACATTCAGGCTGGTCAGGAGCTGCCCGGCCCTGGTGCGGCAGTCTTCAAGCACTGCCTGGTCATGTTCAAGCGCCTTGCGGCACGCCTGCTCGTCCTGCTCGGCCTGCTGCCAGTCGTGCAGCAGCCTGGCCCAGGAAAAGAAGCCTTTTTCCAGGCGCGCCTCCGCGCCAAGCCCCAGGCTTTCTGCGGTCTTTAAAAACTGTTCCCTGGCCCCGGCAAGCCGTTCGGTTCGTATGCCCAGCTGTTCGCGATACACGCTGTCGGTTTTTTGCAGGCGTTCGCGCTCACGGGTGTTTTCAAGCTCGGCCTTGAGCCGCTCAAGCCGCACCCTGGCTTCCTTCTGCGTCCAGCCAAGCGGTTCTTCAACGCCGGTGCTTAAAAAATCCCTGCGGGCGCTGTGATGAGAGCGGGCATGGATGAAAAAGCGCACCAGCAGGGCAGCCGGTGCGCCAACTGCAATGGACAGCAGAAAGAGCAGCTCTGCCACGGGTGGCAGGGCGTGAGAGCCAAACAGCCGCCAGCCGGCCAGTGCGGCAAAAAGCGTCAGCCCGCCCCACAGCACGCCCACCAGCGGGTTGGGCTTGACCAGATCAAGCCACTTTTTGAGCGCGTCATGCGCCTTTTGAAGGGCGCTGAAAGTGCTGCCGTCAACGGAGTCGGGAATGTTCAGCAGCGCTCTTTGTTCTTTCAGTGCCTGCACTGCGCGCTCTTCATCCTTGAGCCGGCGAACAAGCGTTTCAAAACCGTTGAGCTGCTCCAGCGTGAGCCTAACCTGGGCGGTATCGTCCGGAACCCCCAGCTGGGCGGCGGCCAGCTGGCGCTTTTCAGCCGCCTTTTTTACGGCCCGGGAATGATCGCGCACGCGCTCTTCAAGCACGCGCAGGTGGTCCCGCTGGCGGGCCAGCCGCGCCTGAAGGGCTTCAAGGGCCTGCGGCTGGCTGTGGGGGCTTTCCCGCAGCTGCTGGGCGATGTCGGCAAGCTGTTTCTCGCCCTGTGAGAGCGCCTGTTCGCGCTCGGCAATTTGTTTGTCCAGGCGGTCAAGCCGTTCGAGCTCGTCGCCAGCCAGCCTGTCCATGCCGGGCGGAAAGTTGTCGCGCAGTGCCTTTTCCAGCGCGCTGTGGCCGGCAATGGTGTCGGCCAGCACCAGCGCATTCTTGCAGGCAGCCAGCTTGCCGCTGGCCAGGGTGGCCTTTTCAAGCGCATGCTTGAGATCCGCCAGGTGGTCCAGCTCTTCGCGCAGGCGGGCGTACTCTTCCTGCATGCTTTCAACCCTGGCGCTCTTGTCTGCAAGTTCGTTGTGCAGGCGACGGGGCAGGGCGGGCATCTGCAGCGGGCCGGAGACTCGTATGGCGTCCAGGTCGTAGCCGCCGGCCAGCAGGGTTCTGATGCGGCCCGAGATATGCGCTTCGGTGCTGCCAGGCGTGGCCAGGTCTTCGGGACTGATCAAATAGGCGCCGGCATTTTCGGCGCCAGGCAGGGCGGGCGGGTCAACGGGCGTGCCGCTGTCATACCAGTAAACCCGGTCTCCCTGCCGCCGGGCTTCCAGCTGTTTGCCATCGAGCTTCCAGCGCGTTGTTATTTCGCAGAACCCGGGGCTGGTTTCCGGAAAAAGCACAGCCCTGACGGCCCGGACAATGCTTGATTTTCCCGAGGCGTTGGGGCCGGTAATGAAATTGGTGGTGCCGGCGCTGAATTTTGCCGACAGGGAGCCGTCGAGGCCTTCAAGGGAGCGGATTTCAATGTATTCCAGCTTCATGACGGACTCCTGCGCTGCTCAAGCAGGGCTGTAAGCGCCTGCCGCGCAGCGCGGCGCAGCCAGTCGGCCATGTCATCGTCGGTGGGATTCATGTTCAGACTGCTGAATTCACGCGCCTGCCATTCCGGTTCCATGGCCTTGCGCGCCAGGCGTATCAGGCGCCGGTATTCGTCGCTGCCGGGCTGGTCCAGGGCCAGCAGGCGCTGGGCCAGCAGCCCGCCGGGGCCGGGGTGTTGGGCCAGTTGTTCCAGGTCCAGCCTGGGCAGCACCCGGGATTCGATGCCGTGAACAAAGCAGTGCAGGCCGTGTGCGGGCCAGGAGCGGTTGTCGTCTGCAAGCGACCCTGCTGCATCGGCCAGGGCAGCGGCAAAGTCGGACTGGCCTGTCAGGGCAATGCGCAGCCCCACCGCCTTGGGCCGGGTTTCAAGCTGCACCAGGTTTTTCAGATGGCGGTCTGCGGCCTGCAGGATCAGCTCATTGAGCAAGGCGGTGCTCTCCAGGTGGCTGCAGTCTATTTCGAGCAGGTCAAAGCGCAGCGGTGCCAGCGGTATGTGCCTGGCGTCAATGCCGCCGTCTTTGACGTGTATCAGCCAGGGACCGCGGGCGCCGGTTTCGGACGCCCGCAGCGCCGTGATGGAACCCAGGTAGCCCATGGGCCGGTCGCTGTCCAGTTTGTCAGGCTTGTGGATATGCCCAAGCAGCCAGGCATCGACGGGCGCCGCTTCCAGCTCGGAGCGTTCGACAGGCGCATAGTCGCTGCCCGCCTGGTCAAGGTCGCAGTGCAAAAGGCCGATGGCGGGTTTTTTGTAGTGCCAGCGGGGCAGGCTGGCCAGCGGGCTGCTGTGAACCTGCGGCTGCGGAAAGGACCAGCCCAGCACGACCAGCTCATCGAGTTCAACAGCCTGCCATTTGCCGCCTTCGCCCACCAGCTGCAGCCGGTCGATGCTGGCGGCCAGCCGCGGCAAAATTTCGGTGTCGTGGTTGCCGGCCACGGCCAGAATTTCTATGCCTTCGGCAGCAAGCGCTTCCGCGCCCTTTTTCAGATGGCCGTAGGCCACAAAAAAATCGCGGCTGTTGTCAACCAGATCACCGGCCAGCAGCACGGCGTCCACTTGCTCTTCAATGGCCAGCCTGACGGCGTCTTTCCAGGCCTGTTCGGGGCCAAGTTCCCGGGCGCGGCTGCGCAGGTCTTCGGGCAGGGCAGCAAGGGCCCGCCCCAGGTGCATGTCGCCTATGGCAAGCAGTTTGGTCAAGTGTGTCCCTGAAGATTTCTGCAGCAGTCAAAATAATTGATTGCGGGCCTGTCGACAAGTCGGAGGCGGCAAACCGCTATTGGTGGGCCCGCTGTGCCTGCTCCTCGTTTTCCAGCGCTTCGGCGGCGCTCATCCATTCCGCTTCCAGGCGTTCAACCCGCTGTCGGGCCTCGGCCTGCTGGGTCAGCAGCTTGTCGAGCCGCTGCTTTTGATCGGCGCTGTAGATATCAGGGTCGGCCAGCCCGGCTTCGGCTGCGCCGAGCGTTTCCGACGCCTCGGCCAGCTCGCGTTCCAGCTTTTTTACCCGATTTTGCAGCGGTCTGAGCTGTGCTCGCCGCGCGGCGTCCTGCCGGCGCCTGGCGCGCCGCGCCGCGGCCGAGTGCGCGGCCGGCGACGCGGGCCTGTCGGGCTGTCCGCTGGCGGGGCTGTTGCCGTGATGATGTTCGGCCAGCCACTGGCGATAGTCGTCAAGGCTGCCTCTGAACGGCGCCAGGCGGCCGTCGGCAACCAGCCAGAAATGGTCGATGGTGTTGCGCAGCAGGTGGCGGTCGTGCGAGACAATGACCACAGCGCCTTCATAACCCTGCAGGGCCACGGTCAGCGCATGGCGCATGTCCAGATCCAGGTGGTTGGTCGGTTCGTCGAGCAGCAGCAGGTTGGGCGCCTGCCACACCAGCATGGCGAGCACCAGCCGGGCCTTTTCGCCGCCGGAAAAACCGCCCGCCGGACGCGTGGCCATGTCGTCGACAAAATTGAAGCCGCCCAGATAATCCCGCAGGTGCTGTTCATGCTCATCGGGCGCCAGGCGCTGCAAATGGGTCAGCGGGCTGGCGGCCGAATCGAGCTGCTCGAGCTGGTGCTGGGCAAAATAGCCGGTTTCCAGCCCGCGGCTGCGCGTCATGCGCCCTGAAAGCGGCTCAAGATCGCCGGCCAGGGCGCGCACCAGGGTGGATTTTCCGGCGCCGTTGAGCCCCAAAAGCCCGATGCGGTCGCCGGGCGCCAGGCTGGTGGAAATGTCGCTGAGCACAACCCTGTCGCCGTAGCCCAGGCTGACCTCATCCAGATGCAGCAGCGGGGTGGAGGCGCGTCCGGGCTCGGGAAAGGAAAAGTCGAAAGGTGAATCGACGTGCGCCGGTGCCACCTTTTCCATGCGTTCCATGGCCTTGATGCGCGCCTGGGCCTGACGTGCCTTGCTGGCCTGGGCCCGAAAGCGGTCGACAAACGACTGCATATGGGCAATTTTCTGCTGCTGTTTTTCATAGTTGGCCTGCTGCAGGGCCAGCTGTTCTGCGCGCTGGCGCTCGAAGCTGCTGTAGCCGCCGGTGTAGCTGTTGAGCCTGCGGTGTTCGATATGCACGATGCGCTCCACAACATTGTCGAGAAAGTCCCGGTCGTGTGAAATGACCACCAGCGTTCCGGTATAGCGGCCAAGCCAGCCTTCCAGCCACTCGGCGGTTTCCATGTCGAGATGGTTGGTGGGCTCATCGAGCAAAAGCAGGTCGGAAGGCGTCATCAGGGCGCGCGCCAGGCTGAGCCGGATGCGCCAGCCGCCGGAGAAATCACCAACCGGGTGGGCATGTTCCTGCGGACTGAATCCCAGGCCGTTGAGCAGGCTGCCGGCACGCGCTGCGGCCGTGTAGCCGTCGGCTTCTTCAAGGCGCGCATGGGCCGCGGCAATGGCGTGGCCGTCATTGTTCCGTTCTGCCGCAGCAACGGCCCGTTCGGCAGCGCGCAAGCGTTCGTCGCCGTCGATGACAAATTCGATGGCCGGGCGGTCAAGCTCGTCAATTTGCTGGGCCATGTGGGCAATGGTCCAGTCGGCCGGAATGGACAGTTCGCCGGCATCGAGGCTGAGCTCGCCCAGCAGCAGCGCCAGCAGACTGGACTTGCCGCTGCCGTTGGCGCCCACCAGGCCGATTTTTTGCCCCGGATGAATGGCGACCGAGGCTTGTTCAAGCAGCGGTTCGGGGCCGCGCCGCAGCGTGATGGATGACAGGTTGATCATGGACGGAAATCAGCCGGTTTGGAACAGGCAGGGTTTGCGCTATGGTAGCGCAGTGTTGTGCAGATTCTGATCCGTAACCCAAAGATGACTGTCCCGACCTATCGCCTTCGCCGCCATCCGCGCGCCCGCCGCCTGCGCCTGCGGGTGGAAATGGACGGCGCCCTGGTGGTGACCGCGCCGCACGGAGTTGGCAGGGCGCAAATCGACGGTTTTGTGGCCGCCCATGCGGACTGGGCGGAACAGGCCCGCCAGGAGCAGCAGCGCCGCCACGATGGCTGCGATCCGGCCGCCGTTGGCATGCGTCCCGGGCTCATTGACTTGCCGGCCGCCGGCGAGCGCTGGAAAGTGAGCTACGGCAAACAACAGGACGAATGCCCGCCCGAGGTGCTCGGATTTGCGGGCGTGGTTCACGTGCCGCAGCACGCCTCGGATTTGCAGGTGGCCGGCCAGCTTCAGGACTGGCTCAAGCAGCGCGCACGTGTGGTGCTGACGCCGCAAATTCAGGGCTTGTCGCGTATCACGGGGCTGCGCTACAAGCGCCTGGGCTTTCGCAACCAGAGCACCCGCTGGGGCAGCTGCTCAAGCACGGGCACGCTGTCCTTCAATGCGCGCCTGCTGTTTTGTCCGCTGCCGGCGTGCCGCTATGTGATTATCCACGAGCTGGTTCACCTTGAGCACCTTGACCACTCGCCCCGCTTCTGGGCCCGGGTGGCCGATTTCTGTCCGGATTACCGGCGCTGGGAGAATGAACTGGAAAGGGTATGGGCCAGGCTGCCGGACTGGGTGGTGGCGCGCCCATAAAAAAAGCGCGACCCCGCCGGGCAGGGTCGCGCTTTAGGGCGTTGTCAGCGCCTGCTTTTAGTGCATCAGCAGCGGTGCAATCACCAGGCTGACAATGGCCATGACGTTGATGAGAATGTTCATCGACGGGCCGGAAGTGTCCTTGAGCGGGTCGCCCACGGTGTCGCCCACCACGTTGGCGCTGTGGGTTTCGGAACCCTTGCCGCCAAAATGGCCTTTTTCAACGTACTTCTTGGCGTTGTCCCAGGCGCCGCCGGCGTTGGCCATGGTCAGCGCCAGCAGCACACAGCCCAGCAGTGCGCCGCCCAGCATGCCGCCCAGGGCTTCGGCACCCAGAATGAAGCCGACTGCAACCGGGCCGATCACGGCCAGCGCGGCGGGCATCATCATGCGGCGAATGGCCGAGGTGGTGGCAATGTCGACGCAGCGCGAGGCATCCGGCTCGGCCTTGCCTTCGAGCAGGCCCGGAATCTCGCGGAACTGGCGGCGGATTTCCTGAATCATTTCAAACGCGGCATCGCCCACGGCGGTCATGGTGATGGCGGCCACCAGAAACGGAAAGATGCCGCCGATGAACATGCCGATGAGCACGTTGGGCTCGGTGATCTCGAGCGAGAAGTCGGCCACGTGGCGGCTGACTTCGGCGGTGTAGGCCGAAATAAGCGTCAGCGCGGCCATGGCAGCGGCGCCGATGGCAAAACCCTTGCCGATGGCCGCTGTGGTGTTGCCCAGCTCGTCGAGCTCGTCGGTGATCTTGCGGGTGTCCTCGCCCAGCCCGGCCATTTCGGCAATGCCGCCGGCGTTGTCGGCGACCGGGCCGTAGGCGTCAATCGCCATGGTCATGCCTACGGTGGCCAGCATGGCAACGGCGGCAATGCCCACGCCGTAAAGGCCGGCGGCCAGGTCGGCAACAAAAATCATGATGCAGATGGAGACTACCGGAATGACCACCGAGCGCATGCCGGTTGAAAGCCCGGCAATGATGACCGTGGCCGAGCCGGTTTCGCCGGCCTTGGCAATTTCGCGAACCGGCTTGCCGGCGGTGAAGTATTCGGTTGACAGACCGATGGAAATACCCCCCAGGGCGCCGATCAGGACCGCATACCACACGCCGGTGTCAATGCCGGTGTACTTGATGAGGCCCAGCGACAGGACAATGAAGCCGATGGCGGCGGAAATGGTGCCTATGCGCAGCGCCACTTCGGGGCTTTTGCCCGAGGAGGCGCGCACCAGAAGAATGGAGCCTATGGAGCACAGCAGGCCCAGCGATGACAGCAGCAGGGGCAGGCCCATGATGGCCGAGCCTTCGCCCAGGCCGACAACAAAACTGCCTTCGGCCTGCTGCACCAGCACCGTGGCAATGGCAACGGTGGCGATCATGGCGCCGCAGTAGGATTCAAAAATGTCGGAGCCCATGCCGGCCACATCGCCCACGTTGTCGCCCACGTTGTCGGCAATGACGCCGGGGTTGCGCGGATCGTCCTCGGGAATGCCGGCCTCAACCTTGCCCACCAGGTCGGCGCCGACGTCGGCTGACTTGGTGAAGATTCCGCCGCCAACGCGATAGAACAGGGCCACCACGCTGGCGCCCATGCCAAAGCCGTGAATATTGTGGGCGGTTTCGGGGTCGGAACCGAAAACCAGGTACAGCGTACCCAGGCCCAAAAGACCCAGCGAGGCCACCAGCATGCCCATGACCGAGCCGCCGTAAAAAGCGACGCTGAGGGCTTCCTTGATGCCGTGGTTGTGGGCGGCGGTGGTGGTTCGTATATTGGCGCGGGTGGCGGCAAACATGCCGAAAAACCCGGCAAAGGCTGAACAGACGGCACCCACCAGGAAGGAAATGGCGGTTTTGATGCCCAGGCCGGATACGGCCAGCGCAATGAACAGCACGCCCACCGAAATGGCAATGAGCGTCAGTTCGCGCCGCATGAAGGCGTTGGAGCCCTGCTGGATGAGGGCGGCAATTTGCGACGGCCGGCCTTCCATGGCCGGATAGCGCATGACCACGCGATAAAGTACAAAGGCCACAACAAGGCCCACGACCCCGAGAACCGGGGGGATCATCAACTGGTTCATTTTTTCTCCCGAACGATCAGCCGTTTGGCGCAAAGCGCGTTGAGTTGCGGGCCGGCATTGACAGCTGCAAGCCCGTTAAACCGG
>DATGSU010000027.1:0-6094 GCA_035302305.1 Wenzhouxiangella sp.
ACGGTAATCTGACGATTTCCAACTCCGTCATCAGCGACAACAGCGCAGGTTATGAGGGTGGCGGCCTTCTTGCCAGAGCTTATGGAACGGGCGCGTCAGCGCATATCGAGCACACGGTAGTGTCCGGCAACGACGCCGACAATGCAGCCGGGCTTTCGGTCGGGGGTTTTGAAACGGCCAGCCTGATCAACAGCCACGTGTCGGACAATACGGCTGGCCACTTCAGTGGCGGGATAGAATTTTTCATCGAAGGTGACAATGCCCAGCTGACCATTAGCGGCTCCACTCTGAGCGGCAACAGCGCAGCAAACGGGGCGGGGGCGGGCCGCGTGGCTTTTGCCAGCTATGATGGCAGCGCTCAAACCACGGTTCACAACACCACCATCAGCAGCAACTCCGGCGGTGATCTGGGGGGGCTGGATATTGCAATGTTTGGGTCCGGCAACGAAGCCGTATTCATCGATGGCGTGACCGTAACCGATAACGACGGAGACGATGTCGGCGGGCTGGGTTTATTCAGCTATCTGGGCGGCTCGGCCGGTTTCGAGATCCGCAACAGCATCATTGCCGGCAACACCTCGTCCGGCGGCGATGCAGACCTGGGCATGCTGCAGGGAGGGCCCAGCGGACCTGCCAGCGCGTTCGGGAGCGGCGCCAATTCGGGGCCGTCCGCGACCCAGGTAGATATCAACGTCAACTACACGCTGCTGGGCACGGCACCGTCGGCACCCGAATTTATTCTTGATGCCGTCTCTCAGGCGCTGGTGGGCGAAGACCCCGTGCTTGGGCCTTTGGCCGACAACGGCGGGCCCACGCCCACCCACCTGCCCGGTAACAGCGGCGCCGGCGTCGACGTCATTCCATCGGGCACCAGCGGCTGCGGGGATGATTTCAACATTGACCAGCACGGTGATCCGCGCCCCGAGCCGGGCGGCAGTGATTGCGACCTGGGCAGCGTTGAGCTGCAGGACAACGGCGGCGGTGACCCCGATCCCGAGCCCCGGGCTGTGCCGGTTCCGGTCAACCAGCCCCTGGCGCTGGGCATACTGGCTTTTGGCGCCGGGCTGCTGGGCCTGCTCGGACTGCGCCGCCGGCGCGACGGCTGATCAGTAACAGCCTGAACAAGCAATAAAATAAAAGCGATCGTAAAACGCCAGCGGCCGGGTTATCCCGGCCGCCTGTTTTTTAAGGGCCGGGGCTGGTTTTCCGTGGCGGCTGCGCAGCTGTTTGGATATGTCCCGCAAGGGCGGTGAAGTATCGGGGCCGGGCTTTTGCTTTGGGCACCGCTATAATCCCGGATTGACAGAACGCGCCAGCCTGCAAATATGCTCGAAGTCGTTATTTTGGCCGCCGGCGAAGGCCGGCGCATGAATTCCAGCCTCCCCAAGGTGCTGCAGCCCCTGGGCGGTCGCCCCATGCTTTCCCGCCTGCTTGAAACAGTTCGCGAGCTGGGGCCCGATGCCATCCACGTGGTGATTGGTGCCGGCGCCGAACAGGTCAGGCAGGTTGTGGCCGACGACGCCGGGGATGACGATATCCGCTGGGCGCTGCAGACCAGGCGCCGCGGCACCGGCGATGCGCTGGCCCGGGCGCTGCCGGCGATAGATGCACAATCGCGCGTTGTGGTGCTGCCGGGCGACATGCCGCTGATTCGGGCCGGGACACTTGAGGCACTGCTGCAGCTCGATGCTGACCTGGCCGTACTGGGCTTTGTGGCCGATGACCCGACCGGCTACGGGCGCCTTGTGCGCGAAGGCGCGCGCGTGGCGGCCATCGTCGAGGAACAGGATGCAAGCGCCTCCCAGAAGCTCATCAGGGAAGTCAACAGCGGCGTGATGTGTGCCCGGGCCGGGGATTTTTCCGGCTGGCTGAAGCAAACCGACTGCAACAACGCCCAGGGCGAGTATTATCTGACCGATTGTGTTGGCGCCGCGGCGGCCGACGGGCAGCGGGTGGCTGCCGTGCTGGCCGACGACGCAGGTGAGCTGCTGGGCGCCAATGACCGCATTCAGCTGGCTGCGCTGGAACAGATCTGGCAGCAGCGGG
The DNA here is from genome assembly GCA_035302305.1 of Wenzhouxiangella sp. Taxonomy (GTDB): domain Bacteria; phylum Pseudomonadota; class Gammaproteobacteria; order Xanthomonadales; family Wenzhouxiangellaceae; genus Wenzhouxiangella. The sequence continues at coordinate 2,047 of DATGSU010000027.1, forward strand.
CGCGCACGGCGCTGCTGACGGCCGGCGTCACTCTTCTTGATCCGGCCCTTGTGCATGTGCGCGGCCCGGTTGCGGCCGGGCGCGATGTGCAAATAGACATCAACGTGGTGCTCGAAGGCGAAAATCGCCTGGGCGACGGCGTTTCAATCGGAGCCGGCTGCGTGCTGCGCAACTGCGATCTGGCGGCGGGTACGCAGGTTGAGCCCATGAGCGTGCTGGAAGGGGTGCGCACCACCGGAAGCTGCCGAATCGGACCGTTTGCCCGCCTGCGGCCCGGCACCGAGCTTGAAAGGGATGTCAGGGTGGGCAATTTTGTCGAAATCAAGAACGCCCGGCTTGGCGAGGGCGCCAAGGCATCGCATCTGAGCTATATTGGCGATGCGCAGGTGGGCTGTCGCGCCAACGTGGGGGCTGGTACCATTACCTGCAACTATGACGGCGTCAACAAGCATCAGACCACCATAGGTGACGATGCTTTCATTGGCTCCAATTCGGCGCTGGTTGCGCCGGTGGACATTGGCCGGGGCGCCACGATTGGTGCCGGCAGCGTCATTACCGCCAACGCGCCGCAGGGCCAGCTGACCCTGTCGCGTGCGCCGCAACGCAGCCTTGAGGGCTGGAAAAGGCCGCAGCGCCGGAAAAAGGATTGATCGCAGGGGTTGGCGTCCGGCGCCCGCCTGCGGTATTCTCGCCATGTTAAAAATTTTACTTGTGAGTCCAGTTTAAAAATGCATAGACGTCACCGCCCGGAAGAAGAAGCCGAGATCAACATCACCCCCATGCTTGATGTCGTCTTCATCATGCTCATTTTCTTTATTGTGACCACCTCGTTTGTGCGCGAGGAGGGGCTGGACATTTCCCGACCGTCACAAAGTGAAGAGAAGGTGGTTCAGGATGACGACATCCTGCCGATTGTTGTTCGTATCGATCACACCAGCCTGATTACCGTCAACAAACGCCGTGTTGAAACCGATGCGCTGCGGGCCAACCTTGAGCGCGAGTATGCGCAAAGCCCGCAGTCGCCGCTGATTGTGGCCGCCCACCCCGATGCTGAAGCCAATGCGCTGGTCAAGGTGCTTGATTCCGCCAACGTGGTCGGCATGACCAATATCTCGGTCGCCACCGAGTCCCAGTAACGGAAGCGACAAGCCATGAGCGAACAGAACAGCCTTGAACCACAGCTGTCCGACACGGACAAGGAAACCAACACCTGGGCCATGGTCTTGCACCTGTCGGTGCTGTCCGGGCTGGTGGTTCCAATGGCGGGCCTGATTGTGCCCGTCGTGATCTATATTCTGAAAAAGGACGACTTGCCGGGGCTCAAGCCGCACGGTGATGTGGTTTTCAACTGGATGATCAGCGTATTGATTTATGCAGTTGCCAGCATGATTCTCATGATTGTGCTTGTCGGCTTTTTGCTGCTGCCGCTGGTGGCCATTTTGAGCCTGGTCTTTCCCATCATTGGCGGTATCAAGGCCTCCGATGGCGAAGTCTGGCCCTATCCCCTGTCCATCAAGTTCTTCAAATAGGCAGCCAGTCTGTTTGCCGGGCCGCAGATGCCGGCCCGGCTTGTTCATGCCCCGTTTGGGGTTGAGGTCAATTCGTGAAAAAACAAAAGCCGGCGCTGGTTTACAGCAACCTGGTGTTCTTTATCGTCAGTGGCGTGCTTGGCTTTGTGGCCGCGCCCCTGTGGGGTCTGTTTTTCGGCTTCAGCAGCTGGACTTGGGCCGTGGCCGGCATATTCTGGGTGTTCAGCGGCATGTCCATTACCGCCGGCTACCACCGCCTGTGGTCGCACCGCACCTACAAGGCTGCCTGGCCGCTGCGCGTGTTCTTTGCCGTGTTTGGCGCCCAGTCGCTGCAAAACTCCATTCTGGTGTGGGCCGCCAGGCATCGGGTTCACCATCGCTATGTCGATGATGCCGAACGCGACCCCTATTCCATCACCAGCGGTTTCTGGCATGCCCACATGGGCTGGATGACCCGGCACTGGCCCACCAGCAAGATAGACTTTGACCAGGTGCGTGATTTGCAGCGCGACCCTGTCGTCATGTGGCAGCATCGCTTTTACTGGCCGCTGGCCTGGTTCATGAATCTGGGCCTGCCGCTGCTGCTCGGCTGGCTGGTTGGGGATGTCATCGGCATGTTTCTGCTGGCGGGCGCCTTTCGCTTGGCGTTTTCCCAGCACTGCACCTTTTTCATCAATTCGCTGGCCCATACGCTGGGACGGCGCCGCTACAGCCTTGAAAACACGGCCCGCGACAGCGGCATTGTTGCCCTTTTGACCTGGGGCGAGGGCTACCACAATTTCCATCACGCTTTCCAGTTCGACTATCGCAACGGCATTCGCTGGTGGCAGTTCGATCCGGGCAAATGGGTGATTTCAGCCGCCGCGCTTTTGGGGCAGGCACATGATCTGCGCCGCATCCCGGCCTTCAAGATTCGCCGCGCCAAGCTGCAGGTTCTGTTTCGCGAGCTGCGCAAGGACTGGGACGGCAAGCCCGAAAGCAAGAGCTGGGTGGCCACTCTGGAAAAGGAGTACACCCAGTTCAAGGAAACCATTGCCCAGTGGCAGGCCGTTCAGGCCGAGCGCGTGGCGGCCGGCAAGGCGGCGCTCAACGACAAGTGGCATCGCACCGAGCTTTCAACCCGCTACCGCGAGCTGGAATACAGGCTCAAGATGCAGGCCCGGCGCCTGGTGACTCTTAGGCAGGCGGCCGTGGCTGTCTAGGCAGTCTGCGGCGCAGAGCCAATACGGAAAAACTCGCGCGCCGTGGCGGTGGTTTGCGCCGCCAGCTGATCGGGGGTTGTATTGCGACAGGCCGCCACGGTGCCGGCAATCCAGGGCAGCCAGCGCGGCTCGTTGCGGTGTGACCGGACCCTGGGGCGCAGGTTGCGCGGTTTCAGGTAGGGCGAGTCGGTTTCTATCATCAGCCGGTTCGACGGGATTTCGCCAATGAAATCCTTGAGGTGATAACCGCGCCGCTCGTCACATATCCAGCCGGTGATGCCAATATGACAGTCCAGCGCCAGATAGTCGCGCAGTGCCTGGTGCGTGTCGGTAAAGCAGTGGACCACGGCGGCCGACAGATGCGGTCTGAACTCGCGCAATATGGCAAGAAAGTCATCGTGGGATTCACGCTGGTGCAAAAACACCGGCTTGCCGCAGTCGACCGCCAGCTCCAGCTGTTTTTCAAAAGCCTTGCGCTGCATCGGCCGTGGCGACAGGTCGCGATGGTAGTCCAGCCCGCATTCGCCCACCGCCACCACGTATTCATGGCGGTGAAGCTCGGCCAGCACGCTGAGCGTGTCAGCGCTCATCTGAACAGCGCGATGAGGGTGGATGCCGGCCGTGGCATAGAGTGAACCCGGGCGCGCTTTGGCGAGCTCCAGGGCTTTCAGGCTGCCGTCTTCGCTGGCGCCGGTGACAATAATTTGTACAACACCCTGGGCCCGGGCCGCTTCGATCACGGCGTCACGGTCGTGGTCGAAAGATTCGTCGGTCAGGTTACAGCCAATATCAATCAGTTCCATGGCGCCGGATTGTACCCATACCGGTCACCAACGTGTTCAGTTCAGGCTCAGCTTGAGGATGTCGGCCATCTGCGGCGAGTTTTTTGGCGTCACCAGATCGGCAAGCGTGTACTGGTCCAGCGTTTTGAGAAAAGCCTGCAGGGCCTCGTCAAGCATGGCCGGCAGCGCACAGATCGGCGTAATGACGCACTGGTTGCCTGGCCGAAAACATTCGGTCAGGCCAAAGTCCGGCTCCATGTCGCGCACAACCTCGCCCACCACGATTTCTTCGGCGGGGCGGCCCAGGGTCAGCCCGCCCCCGCTGCCGCGCGCGGAATCCACGTAGCCCTTGAGTGCCAGCTGGTGGGCCACTTTCATCAGGTGATTGCGCGAAACCCGGTAGGATTCGGAAATTTCCTGGATGGTGGTGCGTTGCGGCGCAATCAGCGCCAGCTGCATCAGGACACGCAGTGAAAGATCGGTCTGGTGGGTCAAGCGCATAAGTCTGCCTTCAGCCCGGTCGCCCGTCGGCGCG
>DATGSU010000028.1:0-2024 GCA_035302305.1 Wenzhouxiangella sp.
GGAATCAATGTGGAAACAATCATGAACCCTTTGACAGGTCGCGCACGGATGCGGCTGTGGCAGGCGGCAGCGCTGTTGTTCGCGCTGCTCTCAGCCGCCGCTGTGGCCCAGACCCCGGCGGCCGACACTGTCGGGGGCGAACGCTCCGCTGCAGGCAAAAGTGCCTATCTGCTGGAAATTGACGGCCCCATAGGCCCGGCCACGCGTGATTACGTGGTGCGCGGCCTGGAGCGCGCCAATGACGAGGAAGTAAACTTGGTTATCCTGCGCATGGACACGCCGGGCGGGCTGGATGCTTCCATGCGCGACATCATCAAGGCAATCCTGGCCAGCGATGTGCCCGTGGCCGGCTGGGTGGGGCCTTCCGGGGCGCGGGCGGCCAGCGCCGGCACCTATATTCTTTATGCCAGCCACGTGGCGGCCATGGCACCGGCCACCAACCTGGGCGCGGCCACGCCGGTACAGATTGGCGGTGGCTCTCCGCTACCGGGCGACAGCGCGGACGATGAAGACGACAAGCAGGACAACGCACCGCAGGACGCCGGCAGCCGCAAGGCCGTGGAGGATGCGGTAGCCTATATCCGCGGGCTGGCCCTGCGCCACGACCGCAACGCCGACTGGGCCGAGCGGGCCGTGCGTGAGTCGGTGAGCCTGAGTGCCAGCCGCGCGCTGGATATGAAGGTCATCGACCTTGTGGCCGACGGCATTGAAGAGCTGCTTGAGTCCATTGACGGACGGGAAGTATCCATGGCTACGGGCAGCCGCGCGCTGGATACGGCCGACGTGGCGATAAAAGAGCTGAAGCCTGACTGGCGCAACCGGTTTTTGAGCGTTGTTTCAAACCCGACCCTGGCCTATATACTGCTGATGGTCGGCATATACGGGCTTTTGCTTGAAGGCTACAACCCGGGCGCGCTGGTGCCGGGCATCATTGGAGGCATCTGCCTGCTGCTGGCGCTGTATGCCTTCCAGATTCTGCCCATTAACTATGCCGGGCTGCTGCTGATTCTGCTGGGTTTTGCGCTGATTGTGGTCGAGCTGTTTGTGCCGTCGGTGGGCATACTCGGAATTGGAGGCGTGGTGTCAGTGGTCATCGGATCCATCATACTGGTTGACAGCGATGTGCCGGGCATGGGCATCAACACCGGGCTGATTGCGGCCATGGGCCTGGCCGCGGCGCTGATATTTTTTGCCATTGTCTATCTGGCCGCACGAGCATGGCGACGCCCCGTTTACACCGGCCGTGAAACGCTGGACGGCAGGCTCGCGGAAGCGGTTGATGACTTTGCAAACGGAAAAGGGCGGGTTTATATCGAGGGCGAGGATTGGAGCGCCCGGTCGGACGAGCCCATTGCCGCCGGCCAGACCGTTGAAGTACTGAAGGCCGAAGGGCTGTTTTTGACCGTCAGGCCGGCCGGCAAACTTAAAGGAGAAGAATGATGAGTGCCGAAATGTTCACCTTTTTCGGATTCGGGCTGGTGTTTTTGCTGGCCCTGCTGTTCAACACCATAAAAATTCTGCGTGAATACGAACGCGGAGTCATTTTCACGCTGGGGCGCTTTGACAAGGTCAAGGGCCCGGGCCTGATCCTGGTCATTCCAGTTATCCAGCAGGTGGTCAAGGTTGATTTGCGCGTGGTGGTGCTTGATGTGCCCACCCAGGACGTCATTTCATTTGACAACGTGTCGGTCAAGGTCAACGCCGTGGTGTATTACCGCGTGGTTGATCCGGAAAAAGCCATCATCAACGTCGAGCGCTACATGGATGCCACCAGCCAGCTGGCGCAAACCACGCTCAGATCGGTGCTGGGCAAGCATGAGCTGGACGAGATGCTGGCCGAACGCGATAAGCTCAACGAGGATATCCAGCACATTCTCGACCGTCAGACCGACGGCTGGGGCATCAAGGTCAACAACGTTGAAATCAAGCACGTTGACCTGGATGAATCCATGATCAGGGCCATTGCCCGGCAGGCTGAAGCCGAAAGGCAGCGCCGCGCCAAAGTCATTCACGCAGCCGGCGAG
>DATGSU010000029.1:0-3863 GCA_035302305.1 Wenzhouxiangella sp.
GGTGGTGTAGGTCACGTCGTGGTGTTCTTCAAACCGGTACTTGAGCCCGGCCAGAATTTCTATGGTTTCGCCCACCGTGGGCTCGACAATGTCGATTTTCTGGAAGCGCCGCGCCAGCGCGCGGTCCTTTTCGAACACGCCGCGATACTCTTCGAAGGTGGTTGAGCCTATGCAGCGCAGCTCGCCGTTGGCCAGCACCGGCTTGATCAGGTTGGAGGCGTCCATGACGCCGCCGGAGGCCGCGCCGGCGCCAATAATGGTGTGGATTTCGTCGATGAACAAAATGGCCCGGTCGCGTTCCTTGAGTTCGGCCAGCACGGCCTTGAGGCGCTTTTCGAAGTCGCCCCGGTATTTGGTGCCGGCCAGCAGTGCGCCCAGGTCAAGCGACCAGATTTCGGCGTCGGCCAGCACCTCGGGCACATCGCCTTCGACGATGCGGCGCGCCAGCCCTTCGGCCAGCGCTGTTTTGCCAACGCCCGACTCGCCCACATACAGCGGGTTGTTCTTGCGGCGGCGGCACAGAATCTGTACGGTGCGCTCCACTTCGCGGGCGCGCCCGATCAGCGGGTCGATGCGATCGGCGGCGGCGCGCTCGTTGAGGTTGGTGGCATAGCTGTTCAGCGCCGACTTTTCCCTGTCGGCCGCCTTGTCGGCGCCGGGTCTCTTTTGGGTCGCTTCGGGCCCGGCGGCAGGTTTTTCCTCGGACTTGGTTATGCCGTGGGAAATGTAGTTGACCACGTCCAGGCGCTCCAGGCCCTGCTTGCCCAGCAGATAGACGGCATGCGAGTCCTTTTCGCCAAAAATGGCCACCAGCACGTTGGCGCCGCGCACTTCCTTGCCCTCGGACGACTGCACGTGGTAGAGCGCGCGCTGCAGCACCCGCTGAAAGCCGATGGTGGGCTGGGTGTCGCGGGCGTCCTCGCGCGACAGCACGGGCACGGAGTCCGCCAGCACCCTGTCGAGTTCCTCACCCAGCTGTTCAAGGTCGACGCCGCAGGCGGCCAGAACCTCGCGCACCGATTCGTTGTCGAGCAGCGCCAGCAGCAGGTGCTCAACCGTCAGGTACTCATGGCGCTTGCTGCGCGCCGTGTGGTAGGCCTGGGAAATGGACAGTTCAAGATTTTTGCTGAACATTAGCGACGACCCCGTTGGCAGCTTTGGGTGGTTGCAGGCAGGTGCCCGTGCCTCAAAAAGGTCAGACCACGCCCGCAAAGGATGATTCCGCCTGCGTTGATCATTCTTCCACCTGCTCGAGCGTGGAGTGCAGCGGATGCTGATGCTCGCGCGCATACTCGTTGACCGAAACCACCTTGGTTTCGGCAATTTCGCGAGTGTACACACCGGCCACGCCGCGGCCGCGCGTGTGAACATGAAGCATGACGCTTGTGGCCTGGTCGTTGGACATGCCAAAGAAAAGCATCAGGACCTCAACCACAAAATCCATGGGCGTGTAGTCGTCATTGAGAATGATGACCCGGTAAAGCGGCGGCTTGTCCACCCTGGAGCGCGATTCTTCCAGCGCCAGGCTGTCGCTCCATTCCGGCTCGTCATGCATTGGATTATGTTGCTGTGCTGTGATCATTCCTTGTTGTTGCACGCTTGGGCGTGCTTTAAACACCTGCTGATGATGATCTCATACTGAGGCAGCCATATGGGCTTTTCAAGCGCGCGACAACCGCTCTGCAGCCCGCTGCAGACCTGCCGCGCCGGTTTGTGCAATACTGCCAGCACCTCGATATCCGAACAGTTATCCGCAATTGACCGCCTACAAGGGCAATCTGCTCAAACATCTGCGCGCGTTTATCCAGACTGCGCGCAGCGGCAGCGTATCGGCCGCTGCCGAGCGGCTGTATTTGAGCCAGCCGTCGGTAAGCCAGCAGATACGCGCGCTTGAGGATGGCCTGGGCCGCAAGCTGTTTGAGCGGCGCGGGCCGCGGCTGCAGCTGACCCCTGCCGGCAAGGTGCTGCTGGAAATGTCGCGGCCGCTGGTGGAAAAGATGGACGCCCTGCCCGCTGAATTCCAGCAGCGCCACAGCACGCTGGACCGGGGCGAAATTCGCGTTGGCGCCGGCGAGCTGGCCATGCAGCACCTGATGCCGGCCCTGCTGGCCCGCTTTCGCAAACAGCACCCGGGCATTATCGTCCAGCTCGATGAATTCATCGGCCAGCGGGGCATTTCCCGGCTGCGCGAAGACCGCCTTGATTTTGCCGTTGACAGCATGCTCGACATTCCGGACGGCATTGAATACCGGCCCCTGTGGCGCTTTGGCCCGGCGCTGATCATGCGCCCCGACCACCCCCTGGCGCGGCGGAGCAGCATAGAGCTGGCCGACATCAGCCCGCACGGCCTGGTGCTGCCGCCGCGCAATCAGCGCGCCCACCAGCTGGTCGATTTTGTGTTCAAGCAAAACGCCCTGCCGTTTCGCGTCAACCTGGAAGTGAACGGCTGGGAAGTCATCAAGCGCTTTGTGGCGCTGGGCATGGGCATTTCCATTGTCAGCAGCCTGTGCCTGACCGAAGACGACAGAAAACGCTTTGTGGTGCGCGATCTCGGCCGCTATTTTCCCGTGCGCTCCTGCGGCGTCATCCTGCGCCGGGGCGCCTACATATCGCCCCAGGCCAGCCGTTTCATCAGCATGATGAGCCCCGATCTTTTCGGGCAGTGAGCGCGCCCGGGCCGGCTGCCCTGCCCGGGCCGGCCCGCACCCCGTCAATGTTTCCGGCGGCAGCGATGGCGGCCGCCCCTGTCCGCGCGGGCACAGCGCCCCATTGTCCGTTTTGGCGATGGGTTAAAATCCTCGCAATTTCGATTACTCGTCCCCATATACCAGTGCCATGAGCAATCTGATCATGACAGCCATGTCCGGCGGCGTTGATTCGTCCGTCACTGCCCTGCTCCTGCAGCAGCAGGGGCTGCCTGTGGCCGGCATGTTCATGAAAAACTGGGAAGAGGACGACCAGACCAGCGGCTGCACGGCTGAAGACGATGCCGCCGACGCCCGCAGCGTGGCCGAAAAGCTGGGCATGCGGCTGCACGAGCGCAATTTTGCGGCCGAGTACTGGGACGAGGTGTTCGAGCATTTTCTGGCCGAGATCCGGGCCGGGCGCACGCCCAACCCCGATATTCTGTGCAACCGCGAAATCAAGTTTCGCGTGTTTGCCGACCATGCACGGGACCTGGGCGCCGACATCATCGCCACCGGGCACTACGCGCGCCGGCGCGAAAACCCCGACGGCACGGTATCGCTGCTCAAGGCCGTCGACCTCAACAAGGATCAGAGCTATTTTCTCTATGCGCTTGACCAGCAACAGCTTTCCATGGCGCGCTTTCCGCTGGGTGAGCTGACCAAGCCGCAGGTAAGAGCGCTGGCCGAACAGGCCGGCCTGCCGGTGGCGGACAAAAAGGACTCAACCGGCATCTGCTTTATCGGCGAGCGCAATTTTGACCGCTTTATTGCCAGGTACCTGGAATCGGCGCCGGGCGAGATTCGCACCGGCAGCGGACAGGTCATAGGCCGCCACCGCGGGCTGATTCACTATACGCCCGGACAGCGCCAGGGGCTGGGCATTGGCGGGCTCAGGGGCTTTTCCGAAGACCCCTGGTATGTTGTCTTCAAGGACATGGACAACAACGTGCTGTATGCCGAGCAGGACGCCAGCCACCCCACGCTGATGTCAACGCAGGTGACGGCGCACGACGCCCACTGGATTGGACGCGTGCCCCGGGCGGGCGAGCGGCTGCACGCCAAGATCCGCTATCGCCAGCGCGATCAGGCCTGCCGCATTGAACGACTGGATGATTCCGTTGTGGTGCTGGCATTTGACCAGCCCCAGCGCGCGGTCACGCCCGGCCAGGCGGTGGT
>DATGSU010000030.1:0-44203 GCA_035302305.1 Wenzhouxiangella sp.
TTTTTAGGCAGCCAGTGCGTAGTTGTCGTCGTTGGCAACTAACAAGTTTTCAGCTGGTTTTACGAGGTTAGCCGAGACCTCGGCATGCCCCAGGGTACGTCCGATCCACGTCGAATCCAGAGCGCCCCCATGGGTTACAGCATGTAAGACTAGCATAATTCCCTTTGGTTCAACAAACCTTTGCTTTTTCGGGCGGGCTGGACGGCAGGATGCGCTGCGGCCTGGATCGGCTCGTATCGCAAGACGTTCAGGGCTACAATTCGCGACCTGGTTTGTGTCGCCCCGTTTGTCCTTGTGCGCTGCAAAGGATGCCTGGTGGGCAGCGGTCAAACCGTATAGCAATGGTTCACTTCATGTTTGAGCCTTAATGACTTGTTTTAACTGACCTTGATTCGTTTGGAGAGTTTTCATGGAACGCACCCTGTCCATTATCAAGCCCGATGCCGTGGCCAAAAATGTCATTGGTGAAATTTATTCGCGTTTTGAAAAGGCTGGCCTCAAGGTTGTGGCCGCGCGCATGGAGCACTTGAGCCGCGAGCAGGCGGAGGGTTTTTATGCGGTTCACCGCGAGCGGCCCTTTTTTGCCGACCTGGTTGAATTCATGACTTCGGGACCGGTGATGATTCAGGTGCTGGAGGGCGAAAATGCCATTGCGCGAAACCGCGAGCTGATGGGGGCAACCGATCCGGCCCAGGCGGCGCCGGGCACAATTCGCGCCGATTTTGCGTCCAGCATTGACGCCAACGCAGTGCACGGCTCGGACGCCGAGGAGACCGCGCGCGAGGAAATTAACTTCTTTTTCAAGCCTGATGCGATATACTCGCGTTGAATCCTTCGAGATAGTACAGGCAAATGCCCGCAGGGCTTGATAAAAAAACCAACCTGCTCGGCTTGGACCGGGCAGGTCTTGAGCGGTTTTTCGTCGAACTTGGCGAAAAACCGTTTCGTGCGCGTCAGCTTTTGCAGTGGATCCATCAACGTGGAATCAGCGATTTCAGCCAGATGACGGATCTGTCGCTGGCCCTGCGTGACAGGCTGGCTTCCATTGCGAAAGTTGCTGCACCCGAGGTGGTGCGCGAGCAGCGCTCCGGGGACGGCACCATCAAATGGCTGATTTCCATTGCCGGGGGCAGCGCGGTCGAAGCTGTATACATTCCGGAGGCCGGCCGCGGCACGCTGTGCATTTCGTCGCAGGTGGGCTGCATGCTCAACTGCACTTTTTGTTCTACGGCCACCCAGGGCTTCAAGCGCAACCTGTCGGCCACCGAAATTGTCGGCCAGGTGTGGCGTGCGGTTGGTCGCCTGCGTGAAATGCACGGCAGCGACCGGCAGCATGTCACCAATATTGTTTTTATGGGCATGGGCGAGCCCATGCTCAACCTTGACGCCGTAAGGCCCACGCTGTCCCTGCTGCGTGACGACCTGGCCTACGGCCTTGGCGCACGCCGGGTGACTGTGTCAACCGCAGGCGTCATTCCCGGCATTGATGCCCTGGCCGAGGGCGTCGAGTTTGCGCTGGCGGTGTCGCTGCATGCCGCCGAAAACGATGTTCGCAGCCGCCTGGTGCCGCTCAATCGCAAATATCCGGTTGAAGAACTGATCGCGGCCTGCAGGCGCTTTGTGGATGCTGGCCACAGGCGCAATATCACTTTCGAATACACCATGATCGATGGTGTCAACGACCAGCCCGAGCATGCCCGCGCCCTCGTGCGCCGGGTCAGCGTGCTGCCGTGCAAGATCAACCTGATTCCGTTCAACCCGTTTCCGGGCACGCCATTCAAGTGCTCGTCCGATGAGGCCATAGACCGTTTCAGGGAAATTACCCGTGCGGCCGGCCTGGTGACCACCGTTCGCAAAACCCGCGGCCAGGACATTGACGCCGCTTGCGGCCAGCTGGTGGGCAAACTGCTGTCTCCAAGCCAGCGGCGGCTGACCATGCAGCAGCAGCTGGCCAGACAGGCACTCTCTCCGCCATGATCAAGACTCTGCGTGCCACCGTGTTGTTTCTTGCTGTTTGCCTGCTTGTGGCAGGCTGCGTTTCAACCGGCGGCGGTCGCGGACATCCTGGTGAACACGGGCGACTGGGAATGGACCGGGTAAGCCCGGTGCGCAGCGCAGACTTGAACACCCGCCTGGGTGTGGGTTACTTTGAGAGGGGTGATTTGAAAATCGCCATCGAAAAGCTCGAGCGCGCGATTAGTCTGGATCCGGCCCATGTGCCGGCCTATATCACGCTGGCCCTGGTTCAGGAGAAGCTGGGTCGCGATGCAGTGGCCCGCAGGCATTACAGAAAGGCGGCCGGCCTGGCGCCCGACGATGGTGCCACCCTTAACACCTACGCTGCATTTTTGTGCCGTCAGGGTGAATACAGGGAAGCCGATGAGCTGTTTCGCCGCGCAGTGCGCGATCCGTTTTACGAAACCCGTGAAGTGGTGCTGACCAACGCGGGCTCGTGTGCGCGGCGTGACGGGCGATGGGACGATGCCCAGGACTATTTGCGCTCGGCGCTGGACTACAACCCGGAATATCCGGCCGCGCTGTATCAGCTGACGCGACTTTATCTGCTGCAGGATGACGCCTTTCGTGCCCGCGCCTTCCTGCAGCGTTATGAAGCAGTGGCAGAAGCCGATCCTTCCGCCATGCTTTTGGGCATGCAGATAGAACAAAGGCTCGGGAACAGGCAGCAGGCCGACCATTATTTCAGCCTGCTTGAAAGGGAGTTTCCCGATTCGGAGGAAGCCAAAAGGGCTCGACAACGATCGGAAAATTATGACTGATCAAAAACTTGCCGGCGCGAACGGGGAGGGGCGGCAACCCGCCGGGCAGAAAAAATACTTTGAAGTTGGCGAAATCTTGCGCAGGCGGCGACTGGAGCGTTCGCTCAAACAGTCGGATGTGGCCCGCAGCCTGCGGCTGCCCGGCATGATCATCAATGATCTGGAAACCGGTCGGGTAGGCCATCTTTCCAGTCTTTATCTGCGTGGCTATATTCGCAACTATGCCCGGCTGCTCGATCTCGATGCCGATGAGCTGCTGTCTCGGGTGGAATCCGAAAAGCTGCCGGAACTGGGGCAGGTGCTGCCGGTGACGCGCCGCAGAATCAGTTTCGAGCGTTATCTCAAGTTGGCCACGTATCTGATTGTAACAGTTGCCATTGTTCCACCGCTTGTCTACTTTTTTGTGGCCGGCGGCGCGCGCATGCTCGACCGCAATTCCGGGCAGCAGATTGAAACAGCGAGGCTGGTTGATGCGTCCGCTGAACCGTCATCTGCGCCCGCCCTGAAGCTGCCCGACAAGCCGGTTTCCACACATATTTCGGCATCTTCCCTGCCGCTGTCGGACAGGCTTTTGAAAGACGTCCGAAACAGCGCCGCCGAGGAAACGCCCCAGGCGGATGACCAGGCCGAAGAAGGTGCGGACAGCGCCACAAGCCGGCTGGTTTTAACGCTGGATGAGGACAGCTGGATAGAAATTCGTGATGCGCAGGGCCGCCGGCTTGAGTATGACCTGCTTCGTTCAGGAACAGAGCGTGCCTATGAAGGCGAGCCGCCGTTCAGCCTTTTGCTGGGCAGGGCCAGCGCTGCCAGCCTTGCGGTTGACGGCAATGAAGTCAGCTGGCCGGAGAGCGGGCGTGGCGATGTTTCTGAAATAGTGGTGTCTGCCGAGGGCAAGGTTTTGTAGGGCCGGACGGCACGGATTTGGCTGTGGCCATGGCCGCAGGGCATGGATATATTCCGGGTTGTGACGAGCGCCGTCGGCCTCGTCTTTTTTTCTTCAATGGTGTGAATTTGATGAGCAAGGTTCAGTCAATCCGCGGCATGCATGACATTCTGCCGGCGCAAACTCCCATGTGGCGATGGTTTGAGCAGCGCCTGGCACGGGTTTTCGCGGCCTATGACTTTCATGAAATTCGCCTGCCCATCGTTGAAAAGGCCGAGGTCTTTACGCGCGCGATAGGCCAGGCCACCGATGTGGTTGAAAAGGAAATGTATGCCTTTGAGGACCGCAACGGCGATTTGCTCAGCCTGCGACCGGAGGGAACGGCGGCCGTGGTGCGGTCTGTCATTCAGCACGGCCTGCTGCAAACCCCGGGGCTGAAGTTGTGGTACCAGGGGCCGATGTTTCGTCACGAGCGGCCGCAGCGCGGCCGCCAGCGCCAGTTTCATCAGTTTGGTGCCGAGGTGTTTGGTCTCGAAAGCCCGGCCACCGATGCCGAGCTGATTGCCCTGGGTGAGCGGCTGTGGCGCGAGCTGGGGCTGGCTGGGCGCTTCAGGCTGGAAATCAACACGCTGGGCGATCGCGATGACCGGCGTGCCTATCGGAAAAAGCTGGTCGATTTTCTGCAGCCGCACCGCGACGAGCTGGATGCCGACAGCCAGCGGCGGCTGGAGACCAATCCGCTGCGGATTTTTGACAGCAAGAATCCGAAAACCCGGGAGATCATGACGGAAGCACCGCGGCTGATCGATGAGGTGGGGCCGGAAGCGCGTGCTCATTTTGAGCAGGTGCGCGGCCTGCTTGACGAACTGAACATTGAATACCGGGTCAACCCGGGCCTGGTGCGCGGGCTGGATTATTATTCGCGCACGGTGTTTGAATGGATTACCGATGACCTGGGCGCCCAGGGCACGGTTTGCGCGGGCGGTCGCTATAATGACCTGGTGGCAATGCTGGGCGGAAATGATGTGCCCGGCATTGGGTTTGCGCTGGGCGTTGAGCGGCTTTTGGCCCTGCTTGAGGCTGATGGCGTCAGCCGGGAGCAAAAAGCCGATATTTTCATCGTCAGCCAGGTTGACGCGGGAAAAATGCTTGCCGTGGCCGAAGGTTTGCGCGACGGGCTGTCCGGGCTTTCCATAGCCGCTGCCCTATCAGGCGGCAGCATGCGTTCACAGTTCAGGCGGGCCGATCGCAGCGGTGCGCGCTGGTGCGTCATTTTGGGCGAAGAGGAATTTGCCCGCGGCCAGGCGGCGCTCAAGGATTTGCGCAGCGACTCGGCGCAGGAAACTGTCGAGCTGACAGATTTGGGCCAAAAACTTGGCGAGTTGTTTGCTGTTGGCAGCAGCAACTGATTTATCATAACCGGTTAACCGCGTTTGGGCGGGCAATCCAGCAAGGAAATGATTTGACATGGCCGTAGAACTTTACGACGAGCACGAGCAGGGCGAACGCGTTCGCAAATGGATCAAGGAATACAGCGCCACCATTGTGATGGGGCTCATTCTGGCTTTTGCCGGTATTTTCGGCTTTCGCTATTGGCAGGATTATCGCGCCGGGCAGCTGGCCCTGGGCTCCGAGTATTACCAGGTCATTCAGAATCTGGCCGAGCAGGGTGATGCTGAAGCGGTGGCGGCGGAATACGAAAGCATGACTGCCGCCGTTGGCCATTCTGCCTACGCCGGCCTGGCCGGGCTGCATGTGGCCGCAGCATGGGTTGATGACGGCCGTCTTGGCAAGGCTGAAAGTATTTACAGGGAAATTCTTGACAACAGAAAGCTCAAGGCGCTGTGGCCTGTTGTCAATCTGCGCCTGGCCAGGGTTCTGGAAGCCCAGGGCGAGCATGAAGAAGCGCTTGCGCTGCTCGACGGCGCCAGCCCCAAAGGCTATGAGGCGGCCTGGCTTGAAGCGCGCGGCGATGTGCTTTTTGAGCGTGGCCGGACAGATGATGCCCGTGTGGCCTGGGAAGAGGCCCTGGCGCGCCGCAGCGCTGACGGGCAAAACGTGGGCCTGCTGGAAATCAAGCTTGACGCTGCTGCTTCCGGCAAGGGCTCTTCGTGATCAAAGGCGCCCGGCTTGTTCTTTTGATGCTGGCGCTTGTTGCGCTGGCCGCATGTCGTTCTTCGGGCGATGTGCGGGACAAGGACGGCTCGGAGCCCGCCGAGCTGCCCGAAATTCAGGACCCCCTGCCGGTGCAGCGAAAATGGTCGGTCAACACCGGTGCCGGAACCGACAGAAGCCGCCCTCATTTCAGGCTGCAGGCCCATGAAGGCCTGATTTGGACGGCTGACCACAAGGGTCAGATTACGGCGGTGAATGCATCCAGCGGCCGAGTTGAACGGCGCTTGAGCACGGGTTTGCCGCTTTCAGGCGGGCCCACGATTGCCGGCGACATCATTCTGGCTGGAACATTCGATGGCCGTGCAGTTGCCCTTGACGCGAAATCCGGAGAGACCAGGTGGAGCACCCGGCTGTCGTCCGAGGTTTTGTCAGCGCCGGTTTTGCACGACGGCATGGTGGTGGTTCGCTGTATAGACGGGCGCGTCTTCGGGCTTGATATGGCCGATGGCAAGCGCGTTTGGGTGCACGACCGCAGCGTGCCGCTTTTGACGCTGCGCGGCAACAGCAATCCGCTGACCCGCGCCGGGCGGGTTTACATTGGCTACGATGATGGCCAGGTCACCGCGCTCAATGTGTCCGATGGTTCAATGCTGTGGTCGCAGCGAATCAGCGCGCCCGAGGGTCGCACCGAGCTCGACCGCCTGGCGGACATTGATGGCCCCATGCAGGTGGTCGGCAGCGAGCTTTATGCGGTCAACTACCAGGGGCGGCTGGCCGGCCTGGCGCTGGAGTCGGGGCGCATCATGTGGGTTAAGGACATGTCATCGGCCACCGGGGTGGAGCTTAGAAGAACCAGCCTGGCCGTGGCCGACAGCGATGACAGGCTGTGGCTTGTCGATCGCCGCAACGGAGCCACGCAGTGGAGCAGCGAAAAGCTGCTCAATCGTCGCCTGACCCGGCCGGTGTTTCTGGGTGCCCTGATTGCCGTGGCCGATTTTGAAGGCTATCTGCATTTTGTTGACAGCAGCGGCGGTGAACCGGTGGCGCGCACGCGTGCCTCCAAAAAGGCGCCAGCCGCTGCGCCGCTGGTCGCTGGCGACTCTCTTTACCTGCTTGACGAGGACGGCAGGCTGAGCGCCTGGCAGATTGGCGACAGGCGCTGACTGAGGCTGGCTTATGCCCACCGTTCCGGTTGTGGTCATTGTCGGACGTCCCAACGTCGGAAAATCAACCCTGTTCAATGCGCTGACCCGCACCCGCGATGCCCTGGTGGCCGATATGCCGGGCGTTACGCGTGACCGCATCTACGGTCGTGTCGAAGACGAGTCGCGCAATTTCATTCTGGTGGACACCGGCGGGCTGGATGATGCCGATGACGAGATCATGGTCGCCGCCCGGCACCAGACACGGCAGGCCATTGAGGAGGCAGACCTGGTGGTTCTGCTGACCGATGCCCGGGCCGGGATTTTGCCGGCTGACCACGATATTGCCGCATTGCTGCGCGTGACAGGCAAGCCGGTTATTCATGCCGTCAACAAGACCGACGGGCTGGATACAGACATGGCGCTGGCCGAGGCTTCGGAGCTTGGTCTGGGTCAGGTCTGGGCGCTGGCTGCCAGCCACCGGCGGGGCATTCAGGCACTGCAGAAGGAAATCGTCAGCCGGCTGCCGGCGCAGGCCGTTTCCCGGGCCGCAGGTCTTGAAGAGGACGATGAGCTGTGCCTGACTTTCATTGGGCGCCCAAATGCCGGCAAGTCAACGCTCATGAACCGCTTTTTGGGCGAGCAGCGCGCGCTGGCCACCCCCGTTGCCGGCACAACCCGCGACCCGGTCAGGGCCTCCGTTGAGCGTGATGATGTTCGCTATCGGCTGGTTGATACAGCCGGAGTTCGTCGCCGGCTTGGAAGCCACAGGGGAATCGAGCGGCTGAGCAGCATCAAGGCACTGCAGGCCATTGAACAGGCGCATGTGGTGTGCCTGGTGTGTGATGCATTGGAAGGCATTACCGAGCAGGATGCGCGGCTGGCCGGCCATGTCATTGAGGCAGGCCGGGGCCTGGTGATTGCCGTCAACAAGTGGGATGCCGTTGACGATGAGGGCAGAAAAGCTGTTTTGACCCAGGCCGCCGAGCGGCTCGAGTTTGCCCGCTTTGCGCCGCTGGCCGTTATATCGGCCCTGCACGGCAGCGGGCTTGGAGAGCTGACCGATGCAGTGGAGCATGTTTTCGAGGCCGCCACGCGTGAAATGTCCACCGGCGCCCTGACCCGGGTGCTGCGCGATGCCATCCAGGCCCATCCGCCGCCCATGGTGCAGCGCAGAATGCCCCGTCTCAGATACGCCCATATGGGGGGACGCTTTCCAACGCTCATTGTTATTCACGGCAGCCGCACGGCGGGCATTGCCGATCAGTACAAGCGTTATCTTGTCAACGTCATTCGCAAGCATTTTGAATTGACCGGTATTCCTGTGCGGCTGGCGTTTCGTGAAGGCGACAACCCCTACGCAGGGCGCCGCAGCAGACGCCGCCCGGGTCAACCTTCAAGCCGCAAAAAACGCTGAATGCTGCAGGTGGCTGACGGCGCGAAAATTTCGGCGGCCGCAATCGCCGCGACAGCCAACAGTCGGCGGCCCGAACTACAAAGGTGAAACAATGACTGAAACAGCACAGATTCTTGACGGTCGGGCCGTAGCGGATCGCCTGATTGCCAACGTCGCCACGGCCGTTAACCAGCATCTTTCCGAAGGCGGAAGAAAGCCGGCTCTGGCCGTTATTCTGGTGGGTGACGATCCGGCCTCGGAAATTTACGTCAACAACAAGGTGCGTGCCTGTGAGCAGGCGGGCATCGAATCTGTTGACCACCGCCTGCCGCACGGCACCGGCCGGGGCGAGTTGCTGGCGCTGATCGACGAGCTCAATCGGGACAAGGCCGTTGACGGCATTCTGGTGCAGCTGCCGCTGCCGCCGCATCTTGACGAGCGGCTGGTGACGCGCAGAATTTCGCCGGAAAAGGATGTTGACGGATTTCACCCCGTCAATCTCGGCCGCCTGGCCGCCCGCGACCCCGACTTGCGGCCCTGCACACCGCGCGGGGTCATGAGCTTGCTGAATGCCTACAACCTGGACACCAAGGGAAAAAATGCCCTGATGGTTGGCGCCTCCAACATCGTCGGTCGACCGCTGGCCCTGGAGCTGCTGCTGG
The DNA here is from genome assembly GCA_035302305.1 of Wenzhouxiangella sp. Lineage (GTDB taxonomy): Bacteria > Pseudomonadota > Gammaproteobacteria > Xanthomonadales > Wenzhouxiangellaceae > Wenzhouxiangella. The sequence goes on from DATGSU010000030.1 coordinate 8,976, forward strand.
CCGGCGCCACCGTAACCGTGGCGCACCGTTTTACCCGCAACCTTGAGGATCTGGTGGGGCGGGCCGAAGTGCTGTGCGTGGCGGTTGGCAAGCCCGGCCTGATCAAGTCCGAGTGGATTGCGCCGGGCACCATAGTGATTGATATTGGCATTAACCGCGGTGACGACGGCAAGCTGCGCGGTGATGTTGACTTTGAAACTGCCCGCAAGCGGGCTTCCTGGATTACGCCTGTGCCGGGTGGTGTTGGGCCCATGACGGTGGCCACGCTTATGCAGAACACGGCCGAAGCGGCCGGTTTGGTGGTGCTGGCGCCCTGATCGGCCTCAAGCCAGCCTGTCTGCCCGGCGCAGATAGTAATGCAGGGCCACCCAGTCGTACAGGGCGTGCACCACAACGGGGATGAACAGATTTCCGCTCAGGTGGTAGAGCAGCCCCAGGTAGGCGCCGACCACGGCAGTCAGCACCGCGTAGCTGCGCGACACCCAGTGGGCCAGCCCAAACAGAACGGAAGCGGCAATGAGCCCCAGGGCCGGCGAGGTTTGCTGGCCCAGCCAGGTTTGAATGACGCCGCGAAACAACAGCTCTTCGCCAACGCCTGCCAGCACTGAAACCGCCAGAATGGTGCCGGGTATGCGGCCTGAAAACAGCAGGGCGGCCAGGCGGGTGGCCACCGCCTGCATTTTACGTGCCCAAAGCCAGTGTCCGCCGGCCGGAACAAACAGGAAAACGGCGATTAGCGGCACTGTGGCCGCTACCGCCGCTGCAACCGCCTTAATGGAGTACTCGCTGTCCTTCCACGGCTGCAGGCCGGTCAGCCATGCCAGCAGCAGGGCCAGCACAACAACAGCCGACTGCACCATCAGGGCGGCAGGCAGTATGGATCGCTGCCGCCCGCTGTCGCCTGGCCGGGTCATGCTCAGTCAGCCGCGCCGGCGCTGCTCCCGCTTTGGGTCCCGGTTTTTTTGACGGGCGACTTTTTGGACGTTTTCTTGCCTTTTTTCTTTCCGGACTTCTTCCTGGCGGTCTTTTTTGCGACCTTTTTGCCGCCGGTTTTCTTTTTCGCCGCTTTTGAAACGGAAGGTTTTTTGGCTGCTTTTTTGCTGACCTTCTTTTTGGCTGCGGGAGGGCTGGTGTCACCATCGCTGCCGCGCTCGACAATGGCAGCCACGCCCATGCCGCCAGCCGTGCAGATAGAGATCAGCCCGCGTCCCGAGCCGGCCTTTTCCAGAATATGGGCCAGCGTGGCAACAATGCGGGCGCCGGTGGCGGCAAAGGGATGGCCAATGGCGACGGAGCCACCGTGGACGTTCATGCGGCTGCGATCAATGCTGCCCAGCGGGCCGTCAAGCCCCAGCCGTTCGCGGCAATAACGGTCGTCTTCCCAGGCCTTGAGCGTGCACAGAACCTGGGCCGCAAATGCCTCGTGTATCTCGTAAAAGTCGAAATCGTCCAGGCCCAGACCGGCGCGCTGCAGCATTTCCGCCACGGCTATGGTGGGCGCCATCAGCAGCCCTTCGTCGCCGTCGACATAGTCCACCGCTGCGGTGCGCGAGTGGGTGAGCCAGGCAAGCACGGGCAGGTCATGTTTTTTGGCCCAGTCTTCCGACGCCAGAAGCACTGCGGCTGCGCCATCGCTGAGCGCCGTGGAGTTGCCGGCTGTCAGCGTGCCGTTGCGGGAGCGGTCAAAGGCCGGCTTGAGTGCCGCCAGCTTTTCGGGGGTGGTGTCGGGACGCACGATGTTGTCGCGGGTAACGCCGTTGTAGGGCTGAACCAGCTCATCGAAAAAATCGCTGTCCCAGGCGGCGGCCGCCTTTTGGTGGCTTTCGTAGGCCAGCGCGTCCTGGTCGCGGCGGGCAATGTCCCATTCGCGCGCCATGCGCTCGCAGTGTTCACCCATGGAAAGCCCGGTGCGCGGCTCCGAATTGCGTGGCGGCTGCGGCGCCAGCTCAGAGGGCCGAAAGCCTTTCAGGGCCCGGAGTTTTCCGCCCAGCGAGCGCGCCTTGTTCAGTTTCATCAGCCGCTGTGCAAAGCGGCGCCTGAACACGATGGGCACATCGGAGGTGGTGTCGGTGCCGCCCACCAGCGCGCATTCAATGTCGCCTGTGGCAATTTGGCTGCCGGCCATAAGTGCCGCCTGCAGGCTGGTGCCGCAGGCCTGCTGCATGGTGACGGCAGGCGTGAGCGGTGACAGGGTGGTTGAAAGCACGGCTTCGCGCGCCAGGTTCCAGTCCTTGGAGTGGGTGGTTACCGCACCGGCAAGAACCTGGTCCAGTTTTTCACCGTGCAGCTGGTAGCGGTCGACAACGCCCTGAAAGACCGCTGCAAGCATGTCCAGGTTGGTTTGGTCGGCATACAGGGTGCCGGCACGGCAGAATGGAATGCGGCTGCCGCCAATAATGGCGACCCTGCGAATCTTTGAGTTGGCCATCAGGAGGTCTCCCCGTTGTTTTTGCGGCTTTCCAGATAGTGCATGGGCCCGCCGCGAAATGGTGCAAATCCGGTGCCGAAAATCATGCCCGCATCCAGCAGGTCAGCCGTGTCAACCACCTTGTCCTGCAGGCAGGCCCGGCATTCGTCAAAGAATGGCTGCATAAGCTGCTCGGCCAGCTTTTTGAGGTCGTGGCCGCGGTGAGCATCCGGGTCGCGCTCGGGCTTGCCTTTCTTCCACTGGTAGAATCCCTGACCGGACTTTTTGCCCAGGTTGCCCGACTCAACCATTTTTTCCAGAAGCTGCCGTTCTTCACCGCCGCCGTCGGCGTCAAGCGTCCTGATGACGTCCAGGCCAATGTCCAGGCCAACGGTATCGGCCAGCTCCACCGGCCCCATGGGCATGCCGAACTCCTCGGCGGCACGGTCAAGCGCTTCGCGCGGAATGCCCTGGCGGTGCAGGGTCATGGCGTTGCGCATATAGGGGGCAAGAATGCGGTTGACCAGAAAGCCGGGCGTGGAGGTCACGGGCAGGGCGTACTTGCCGATTTGTGCCGCAAAGCTGGCGCCTTTGGAAACCCATTCCGGATTTGTCAGCTGAGCGTCATGAACCACTTCCACCAGCGGCATTCTGGCCACCGGATTAAAGAAATGCAGCCCGACAAGCCGGTCCGGATCATCGAGAACATCGGCCAGCTCGGCCAGTGGAATGGCCGAAGTGTTGGTGGCCAGCAGGGCCGATCGGCGGGCCTTTTTATTTATGCGCTCGAACAGTTCGCGCTTGGCTTCGCGATTTTCAAAAATGGCTTCAATGATGACATCTGCCGACTCAATTCCCTTGCCTTCAACGTCGGGGATCAGACGGGTTCTGGCGGCGGCCAGGGTGGTGGCCGTGCGGAATCGTCTCCTGAACAGCTTTTCGGCGCGCTTCAGGGCGGGCTTGATGTATTTGATGTCACGGTCTTCGAGGGTGACCTCGAGGCCGCGGGCTGCGCACCAGGCGGCAATGTCGCCGCCCATGACGCCGGCGCCAATCACGTGAACCCTGCGCGCGCTGAAGTCGCTGTGCCGGCCCTGGCCCTTGAGCTCTTCCATCAGCCGGAACACCCGGCGCAGGTTGGTTGAAGTCTCGCCGACAAGCAGGTTGGGCACATTGTCGATTTCAAGCCGCAACATGTCCTGCCAGGAATTGCCGGCCTGTTCATATGCGTCGATCAGCGCGTAAGGCGCGGGATAATGCTCGGCGCGGGCCCTGGCAGCTGTCATCTTGCGCATTTTGCCGGCCAGAAACTTGCGCACCGGTGTCCAGGTGGTGGCGCGGGCGGGCAGTCCGGGCCTGGAAGGCGTGCGCTTTTTCAGGATGGCGCGCCGCGCCGCCCAGCGCAGCGAGCCGTGAGGGCCAACGGTTTGATCGATGAGCCCCAGTTTTTTTGCCGCACCGGCGCGCAGCAGCTTGCCGGTCAGCATGATCTGCATGGCTTGCAGCCCGCCCATGGCCCGAATGCTGCGGCCCGAACCGCCAAAGCCCGGGTAAATGCCCAGGTTGACTTCGGGAAAGCCGATGCGCGTGTTGTCCGTATTGCGGGCAATGCGGTGGTCAAAGCACAGCGCCAGCTCCAGGCCGCCGCCGAGGCAGTGGCCCTCGAACGCCACAGCAGTGGGGAAGGGCAGCTTCTCCACGCGTGCAAAAAGATTGTGGACTTCGACCAGCCTCGATCTGAGCTCGTCCGCGTCATCGGTGGCATCAAATTCGCGAATATCGGCACCGACAATGAAGGAGCCCGGTTTGCCCGACATCAGGATCAGCCCGGTGGGAGATTCGGATTCCAGCCTGTCGATGACAGCATCCAGCTCGTTGAGGACTTCGGTGCTGAGGCTGTTGACGCGTTCGTCCTGGCGGTCAAGCAAAAGCCAGGCGATGCCGTCGAGGTCAAGGCTCAGTTTCCAGTGTTTGCCGGCAGTGGCGGGTGCAGCGGATGAAGCCATCCGGAATCCTCCTTTGGGGTGCATTCGTAAAGCTTATCATCATGCCGGCTGCGCTTGCCGTTTGTTGTCGGTTCAGGGCAGCGGCCAGCCGAATTCATTCAGCAGGGCGACCAGTTGAATCAGCGGCAGGCCGATGAGCGCTGTCGGGTCATCGCTGGAAATTCCTTCCGTCAGGCTGATGCCAAGCGCCTCGCTTTTGAAAGCGCCGGCGCAATCAAGGGGGTGGTCGGCATCCACGTAGCGCTCGATTTGTGCCTTGTCCAGAGAACGCATGGACACCGTGGTTGGAACCAGGGCCTGGCGCAGGTTGTCGCCGTGACACAGGGCCATGGCGGTATGAAAAACCACCTTTTTCCCGCTGGTGAACATCAGCTGGTCAACCGCTTTTTCCCGGCACCCCGGCTTGCCCAGCAGTCGGCCCTCGCATTCTGCAACCTGGTCCGAGCCGATAACAAGGGCGTCGGGCCGGCCGTCAGACACGGCCAGCGCCTTGGCGGCAGCCAGTCGCTGCGCAAGTGCCCGGCCGGTTTCGCCGCGCCCGGGGCGCTCGTCGATGTCTGCAGTGATGATTTCGAACTCCAGGTTAAGCCGGCGCAGCAGGGCGGCCCGATAGGCCGAGCCCGAGGCCAAAACAAGATGACGCGGGGGGTGTTGTTTCTGCATGAGAGCAAATATGCCTTGTCAAACGCGAAATGGTACAATAAAGGGCTTATGTCGCGAGATTTTCCAGATTGGGTGAACCCGGACAAGGCGGCTTCGGCCGGGCGCGAGTACAGCGGCAGCATGCCGCTGGCCAGAATGTCGCGCCTTGAAGGCATGATAGCTGATCCGGGCAGCGCCGAGATTGAATTTGAAATTGATTTTGACCGGGATGATCATCATCAGATCAAGGCCGTGGTTGCCGTAAGCGGGCAGGTGCCGCTCAGATGTCAGCGCACCCTCGAGGTTTATCAGCAGGCCATCGACAGTCGGTCGACAGTTGGCATTGTGGCCAACGACAGGGAAGCTGAAGCGCTTCCGGATGACTACGAACCGTTTTTGAGCACGGACGGACGAGTGGAGCTGGTTCGTCTTGTTGGAGAGGAAGTTTTGCTTGGTTTGCCGCTGGTTCCGATAGACCCGGACTCCAGCCGCTTGCCGGGGGCCGATAAAAAGGCCGATACCCATCGCCCGTTTGCCGATTTGGCCGAAAGGCTCAAGAAGCAAACCGGGGGCGGGCAGAACTAGCGCAATTACAGGATTTTTTGCAAGGAGCAATTAGCATGGCTGTTCAGAAAAGTCGCAAATCACCTTCAAGGCGCGGCATGCGCCGTTCCCACGATCGCCTGACCGGGCCAACGCTGTCCGAAGAGCAGACCACGGGCGAGATTCATCGCCGTCACCACGTTTCGGCCGAAGGCTTCTATCGCGGTCGCCAGGTGGTGGAGGTTGCCCCCGAGTTTGATGACGAAGAGCTGGAAGACTGATTTTTGAGCGGTCTTCCGGCAGATGTCTGCTGACCTGCAGGTTTGTGTGGCCGTTGATGCGATGAGCGGTGACGGCGGCCCCGAAGTGGCTCTGGGTGCTGTATGCCAGGCTTTGGAGGAGGACGCTTCCCTCGAAATTGACCTGGTTGGTGACAAGGCTGTGCTGCATGAGCTGCTGGGCAAGATGCGACTGCACGAAAGCAGCCGCGTTGGGCTGGTTGGTTCCAGACATGTTTTGCCCATGGATGCCGACCCGGCCCGCGCCCTGCGCTGCGGGCAGGGCAGCAGCATGCAGGGGGCCCTGGAACGTGTCGGTTCAGGCACTTGTGCCGCTGCCGTCAGCGGTGGCAGTACTGGTGCACTGATGGCGCTTTCAAGGCATGTCCTGGGTATGCTGCCCGGCATTGAAAGGCCGGCGCTGATGGCAGCCCTGCCAGCCCGCAATGCCTTGGTATGGGCGCTCGATTTGGGGGCCAATGTTGGCGCTGATGCGCGCCGCCTGTACGAATTTGCCTGCATGGGCAGCGCGGCCGCGGGCGTCATCAGCGGTCGTCAGCCCGCAGTGGGCCTGCTCAATATCGGCAGCGAGGCCAGCAAGGGACCGGACGTGGTGCGCGAGGCGGCGCGCCTGATCAAAAGCAACCGCAATCTGAACTATCAGGGCTTTGTCGAGGCCGACGAGGTTTTCGACGGCCGCATTGATGTTGTGGTTTGCGACGGTTTTGCCGGCAACGTGCTGCTCAAGTGCGCCGAGGGAATGGCAAGATTCATGCTGGCCCGGTTTCGCGAAGAGGTTTCGGGCTGGCGCGCCGGTCTGGTCAGACGCGCCGTAAACCGGCTCCATGACAAGCTTGATCCCTGCCGGCATAATGGTGCACCGTTATTGGGCGCACGCGGCATTGTCATCAAAAGTCACGGCAGCGCCTGCCAACAGGGTTTTTTGTCCGCCATACAACTGGCTGCGCTGGAAGCGCGCCGCAATCTGATTCCAGAGCTTGAGGAAGCGCTCTGGGTCAGCCTTTAACGAATTTCAGGAACATCAGCCATGCATGCCCGTATTATTGGAACCGGCCATTATCTGCCCGAAAGGATCCTGACCAACGCCGATCTGGAAAAGCTGGTTGACACCAGCGACCAGTGGATTCGGGAACGTACCGGGATCAGGCAGCGCCACATTGCCGCAGAAGGCGAAACCACCTGCGACCTGGCCGAAAAGGCTGCGCGGCTGGCCATGGATGACGCCGGCCTCAAGCCCGGCGATATTGACCTTCTTCTGGTTGGAACAACCACCCCCGACCTTGTTTTTCCATCAACGGCCTGCCTGTTGCAGCATCGCCTGGGCATGGCCGACTGCGGTGCCTTTGACATCAACGCCGCCTGTTCGGGCTTTATCTACGCGCTTTCGGTGGCCGATCAGTACATTCGGGCCGGCAACGCCCGCAACGTGCTGGTTGTCGGCGCAGAAACCCTCACTCGCATACTCGACTGGACCGACCGTTCAACCTGCGTGCTGTTTGGCGATGGCGCCGGCGCGGCGGTTTTGACGGCCGACGAAGAGCCTGGGATTCTTTCCACACATATCCATGCAGACGGCCGCTACGGAGACATGCTCAACGTTGATGTGGGTGTGTCGCGCGGCTTTCGTGCCGAAGAGGGCGGAGGCGTCAAGGTGGCCATGCGCGGCAACGAGGTTTTCAAGGTGGCCGTAAGAACCCTGGGCCGCATTGTTGATGAAACCCTGGAAGCCAACAACATGTCGAGAGAGGAACTGGACTGGCTCATTCCCCACCAGGCCAACCTGCGCATCATCCAGGCAACCGCGCGCAAGCTCAAGATGTCCATGGATCAGGTGGTGGTTACAGTTGACCGGCACGGCAACACCTCATCGGCCTCTGTTCCCATGGCGCTGGACGTGGCCCTGAAAAGCGGGCGCGTAAAGCGCGGAGAGAATCTTCTGCTTGAGGCTTTCGGCGGCGGGTTTACCTGGGGCTCGGCGCTGATCAGATATTGAGCCGGGCTGGCAGCCGGGCCAACTGCCGAAGCGGCTGCCACTGATCTTTTTTACAGGGAGGATACATGACGGATTTTGCGCTGCTTTTCCCCGGACAAGGCTCGCAGTCGGTTGGCATGCTGGCCGACCTGGCTGAACGGCATGGTCTGGTGAGGGAAACCTTTGAGCAGGCCGGCCGACAGCTGGATCTCGATTTGTGGGCGCTGGTTAGCAAAGGTCCCGAGGAGGCTCTCAATCGCACGGAAATTACACAGCCGGCGCTGCTGACGGCCTCGGTTGCCATGTGGCGGGTCTGGAATGACAGGGGCGGGCCGCAGCCGGCACGCATGGCGGGCCACAGCCTGGGTGAATATTCCGCCCTGGTGGCCGCCGGTGCGCTTGATTTTGAGGACGCTGTAAGGCTGGTTGCCGAGCGCGGCCGACAGATGCAGTCTGCCGTGCCGGAAGGGTCTGGAACCATGGCGGCCATTCTAGGGCTGGACGACGAAGTGGTCGAGGCCATTTGCCGCGAGGCAGCTGAAGACCAGACTGTGGTGCCGGCCAACTACAATTCGCCCGCCCAGGTGGTAATTGCAGGTCATGCAGCAGCCGTTGAGCGGGCCATGCACAAGTGCAGCGAGGCGGGTGCCCGGCGCACGGTTCGCCTGCCGGTCAGCGTTCCCTCGCACAGTCCGCTGATGCAGCCGGCCGCCGATGCCATGGAAAAAATTCTTGGCGCAACTGAAATACAGACCCCGGCGGTGCCGGTGGTGCACAATGTCGACATGGAAACGCGCGAGTCGCCGGACGATATTCGTGCTGCCCTGGTCGCCCAGCTGACCGGCCCGGTGCGCTGGAGTGAGTCCGTGCGCGCCATTTGCGGTGAAGGTATCATGACGCTGGCCGAATGCGGTCCGGGGCGCGTGCTGTGCGGCCTGGGCAGGCGCATCGAGCGTCAGGCCAGCTGGGTTGCGCTGAGCGACCCGGATTCCTTTGACGAGACCATTGCCAAGCTAAAGGACGAATCTGCATGAGCACAGAACAACCCTATCGCATCGATGACCGGGTCGTGCTGGTCACCGGCGCCAGCCGGGGCATTGGCCGGGCAACCGCCCGGTGGCTCAGGAACATGGGCGGTGATGTTTTCGGCACAGCCACCTCGGCAGCCGGCGCTCAAGGCATCTCGGAATACCTGGGTGACGATCGCGGCCTGGTGCTGGATGTGACCGATGGCGATGCCATTGCCGACACGGTTTCACAGATCAGGGAGCGCGCCGGCGACGTCACGATTCTTGTCAACAACGCGGCCATCACGCGCGATCAGCTTTTGATGCGCATGAAGGATGCCGACTGGGATGATGTTTTTGAAGCCAATTTGCGCGGTGTGATGCGCATGACCCGTGCCTGCCTGCGCGGCATGCTCAGGGCCCGGTTTGGGCGCATTATCGGCATATCGTCGGTGGTGGGGTACATGGGCAATCCGGGGCAAACCAACTATGCGGCTGCCAAGGCGGGCGTGGCCGGTTTTTCGCGGTCCCTGGCCCATGAGCTTGGCAGTCGCGGCATTACCGCCAATGTGGTGGCGCCAGGTTTTGTCGAAACCGACATGACCGCAGCCCTTGACGATGCCCAGCGTGAGAAAATGTCATCGGGAATCCCACTGGGACGGCTGGGTGAGGTTGAGGACATAGCCGCCGCCGTCGGCTATCTTGCAAGCGACGCGGCCGGTTATGTAACCGGTCAGACCCTGCACGTTAACGGCGGAATGTACATGACTTGATTTATTAACAAGTCATCACAAAGCTCTGAGTGTAAACAGCTTTGTGTGCACTTTTGGCTGGTTCAGTCGGCGGTCAATACTGCCCCTGCACTGGCAGTGAAAGTGTTTGTTCACTACAATAAGCCCGTTTGGGCAACTCTTGCACAACTGAGGAAAATACCAATGAGCAGTATTGAAGATCGCGTTAAAAAAATTGTTCAGGAGCAGCTGGGCGTCAAGGAAGAGGAAGTGACACCGAGCGCGTCCTTTGTGGACGACCTGGGCGCCGATTCGCTTGATACCGTTGAGCTGGTCATGGCGCTTGAAGAAGAGTTCGAGTGCGAAATTCCCGATGAAGACGCCGAGAAGATCACCAGCGTTCAGGAAACCATCGACTACGTCAAGCAGGTTACCGACAAGTAAGCTTTTGGTCGGGTTTTCTTTAGAACACATCACTGGCAACAGCAAACAAAGGAGTTGCACATGCGAGGTGATCGCCGCGTTGTGATTACTGGCATGGGCTGTATCTCGCCCGTAGGAAACAGCGTAGAAAGCGCCTGGGACGCGGTCTGTAACGGCCGCAGCGGAATTGGCCCCCTGCAGGCGTTTGATCCCGAAGATTTCACCGCAAAAATAGCGGGCGAAATTCGGGACTTCGATGTTGGCGACTACATGTCGCCACGGGAAGCGCGGCGCAGCGATACCTTTATTCACTACGGTATCGCCGCCGCCGCTGAAGCCATTGAAGACGCCGGGCTTGACGACAGTGGAATCAACCCCGAACGCATCGGGCTTGCGGTTGGTGCCGGTATTGGAGGCATTGCCTCCATTGAGCGAACGCACAAGGAATATCTTGAAAAGGGCCCGCGGCGAATTTCGCCGTTTTTTGTGCCCAGCGTCATCATCAACATGATCGCCGGCAACCTGTCGATCAAATACGGCTACAAGGGGCCCAACCTGTCCATGGTAACGGCCTGCACCACGGCCACACACAACATTGGAGACGCCGCCCGCATCATTGCCTACGGCGATGCCGATGTCATGATTGCCGGCGGCAGCGAGTTTGGCACCACCCCCACGGCCTATGGCGGCTTTATCTCTGCCAAGGCCCTGTCTACCCGCAACGATGAACCGGAAAAGGCCAGCCGGCCCTGGGACGTCGACCGCGATGGGTTTGTGCTCAGCAACGGAGCCGGCATTATGGTTCTTGAAGAGCTGGAGCAGGCCCGTCGCCGCGGCGCGACAATTTATGCCGAGCTGGCCGGCTATGGCATGAGCGGTGATGCCTGGCACATCACATCGCCGCCCGAAGGCGGTGAAGGCGCGGCCCGCTGCATGGCGGCTGCCATCAGGGACGCCGGGCTGGACCCGTCCGCGGTTGACTACATCAATGCCCACGGCACCTCGACCCAGCTGGGCGACCGGGCCGAGGCCGATGCAGTCAGAACAACCTTTGGCGACCACGCCAAAGAGCTGCTGATGAGCTCTACCAAGTCCATGACGGGTCATTTGCTGGGCGCGGCAGGCGGAATAGAGGCCATTTTTACCACGCTTGCCCTGCAGCAGGGCATTGTCCCGCCAACCATCAACCTTGACGAGGTCGACCCGGCCTGCAGCGATCTTGACCTGGTGCCCAACGAGGCCCGGGAGCAGCCCATAAGCGTTGCCATCAGCAACTCTTTTGGTTTTGGCGGCACCAACGGAACCATCCTGCTGAAAAGATTTGAATGAGCTTCAGCGCGCGCGAGCTGAAAACGCCGGTATCGCTGCTAGCGGTTCACCGGCATCAACCCGGGCGCTGGCCATTTTTGCTTGAAAGCTCGGCGGGCAGTCCACAGCAGGCCCGCTGGTCTCTGCTGTTGCGCGTCGATAATCAGCAGCCCTCGGTTTTGCCGGCCGCCTCGTCAGATGAAGACTGTCGCCGGTTTTTCGCAGCGCTTGATTCTTTCCCCCCCTGCTTTGGCCACAAAGCGGCGCGCGCCGACTTGCCCTTCCAGGGCGGCTGGTTTTTATATTTGGGCTATGAGCTGGCGGCAGCTTTCAGTCCGGGGCTGAACCTGCCGCCGGCCGACGATGGGCTGCCGCTTGCATATGCACAAAGATGTCGCTCGGCCCTGCTGCACGACCGCCTGAACGGCCGCTTCTGGCTGGTGGCCGAAAACGCGCCCCTGCTGGAAGAGGCCCACAAGGATTTGCGCGACTGCCCGAAACCGGAAGATCAGGTGCCGCAGGTTGTGTTTTCCGCCGTGCGCAGCGACCCTGAAGAAAACTACGCCCTGGGAGTGGAAAGGGTGCACGAGCACATACGATGCGGTGATGTCGCCCAGGTCAACCTGTCGCGCGGCTGGCGGGCGGTGGCAGACCAGGCTCCCGATGCCGCCGCGCTGTATGCCCGGTTGATCCGCTCAAGCCCGGCGCCTTTCGGTGCGCTGGCCAGGCTTCCTGCAGGCACGATTGTGTCCTCATCGCCGGAGCGCTTCATAAAAATTGACGACAGCTGGCTGGAGGCACGGCCCATTGGCGGCACGCGCCCGCGCAGTGCCGATGCGCAGCGCGACAGGGCCTTGCGTGAAGAACTGATGTCCAGCGTCAAGGAGCGCGCCGAACACGCCATGCTGGTTGATCTGGCCCGTGGCGACATGAGCAGGGTGTGCCGGGCCGGCTCCATTGTGGTCGACGAATTGATGGTGATGGAATCCTACGCCCACCTGCATCACGTGGTTTCCAGCCTGCGCGGCCGCCTGCGCGAAGATGCGTCCCTGTTTGACGTTGTGCGCGCCACGTTTCCGGGCGGCTCGATTACCGGCTGCCCCAAGCGGCGCTGCATGGAAATCATTGCTGCCCTGGAAGCGGGCGGGCGAGGGCACTATACGGGCGCGCTGGGCTATTTGAGCAACAACGGCAATCTTGATCTGAGCATTTTGATCAGAACCCTGCTGGTCAGGGGCGATGAAATTCATTTCAGGACGGGTGCCGGCATTGTTCAGGGCTCCGAGGCGGCAGCAGAGATTGCGGAAACCGAAATCAAGGCCCGGGGACTTCTGGAGGCAATTGGCCATGAATGATGTGCTTGTCAACGGCAGTGCCGCAGCCGGTGTGCCGGCAGATGACCGGGGACTTTTGTACGGTGACGGGCTGTTTGAAAGTATCGCCTTTGTCGGCGACCGGGCACCCCTGTGGGATGTGCACATGGCCCGGCTGTCGCGCAGCGCGGCCGCGCTGGGTTTTGAGGCACCCGATTCTGCGCTGCTGGCCGACGACTGCCGGCAGCTTGTTGACGGCAGGAACAGATCAGTTGTTCGCATTGTTGTTACGCGGGGCAGCGGAGGGCGGGCCTACACTCCTTTGCAAACACCCAGGCTGCGCCGCATTGTTCAGCGCCGCAGCTGGCCCGCAGGGCTGGGAAAGGACAGGGAAGCGGGCCTTGATTTTCACACCAGCCCCATCAGGCTTGCCGCTGGCGGGGCGCTGGCAGGCCTAAAACATGGCTGCCGGCTTGAACAGGTGCTGGCGGCACAAAGGGCCGATCAGGCCGGCGTTGACGATGCACTTCTTTATGACGCCAACGGCTGGCTGACAGAGTCTGTGAGCAGCAATGTGGTGCTTTTCATAGACGGCCAGGCGGTCACCCCCGTGCTTGATGATGCCGGCGTGGCTGGCGTGGGCCTGACGTGGCTGACCGGGCAGGTGGGTGAGAAAATTGAGTATCGTCGCCTGGACGACAGGTCGGTGGCCGCGGCAGAAGGGTTTGTGGTGATCAATTCAATTGCAGGAATCCGCCCGGCGCGCTCCCTTGATGGCCGAATGTTGAATATTCCTGCCGCTTGTCGATACTGGCAGCAGCTCTGGGACGAGTTGTTTGAATGCGAAAGCTGATTTTCATTTTTCTTGTTTTGGCTGTTCTGGCCGCGACTGCAGCCGGAATGCTGCTGCATGACTGGAAGAGCTTTCGCCAGCAGCCGCTCAACCCCGACGGGCCGGTGCAGCTGTGGCTGGCTGAAGGTTCCAGTTTTCGCAGCATGGTTCGCCAGCTTGAAGCCCTGGGGCTGACCAGGCTGGACTGGCGCTGGCGGCTGCTCGGCCGTCTGCAGGCGCCTGCGCTCAAGGCAGGCGAATACCGGATTCACCAGGCGGCCAGCGTTGATGAGCTGGTCGCATTGCTGGAATCAGGCCGCGTGCGCCGTCACCAGTTCACCATTGTGGAAGGCTGGAGCGTGGCCGAGCTGCGCGCAGCCCTGGCGGCCGACTCTCGTCTTCAGCACAGAACCGGAGAACTGGATGAGGAGCAGCTGATGGCAAAACTGGACTGCGCAGAATGCCCGGCCGAAGGCTGGTTTTTGCCGGAAAGCTACCACTTTACCCGGCCGGCGAGCGACTTCAGTCTTCTTCAGCGCGCCCACCGGGCCATGAAGGAACTGCTCGGACAGACCTGGGTGGAGCGCGCGCCCGGGCTGCCGCTTGATGACGCTTATCAGCTGCTGGTGCTGGCCTCGCTGATAGAGCGCGAAACCGGGCTGGACCCGGAACGCAAGCTGGTGGCCGGCGTATTTGTGCGGCGCCTGGCGCAGGGCATGCGCCTGCAGACCGATCCGACCGTCATCTACGGGCTTGGAGATGAGTTTTCGGGCCGCCTGACGCGCGCGAACCTGCGCACCGATCACGCCTGGAACACCTATACCCGCAGCGGTTTGCCGCCCACGCCCATCGCCCTGCCCGGAAAGGCCTCACTGCGGGCAGCCGCGCATCCTGCCGACGGACCACACCTTTATTTTGTTTCGCGCGGCGATGGCAGCCATCATTTTTCCGCTACGCTGGAAGAGCACAATGCGGCTGTCAATCGCTATATACGGAGAAAAAGCCAATGAGCCGCGGTCGCTTGATTACCCTGGAAGGCGGGGAGGGCGCGGGCAAGACCACGGTTTTGCACAGCATACGCGCATGGCTGGAAAGGCATGGCTCAAGCGTGGTTGTAACCCGCGAGCCGGGCGGGACGGACGCTGCCGAAAAGATTCGGGCGCTGTTGCTTGACCCCGGCACAGGCACGCTGGATCCACTCACCGAGCTTTTACTGATGTTTGCGGCCCGCCAGGAAAACCTGTCGGGCGTCATACGCCCGTCGCTTGAGGCCGGGCATGATGTCATTTGCGATCGCTTTACCGACGCCAGCCGGGCTTACCAGGGTGGCGGCCGCCAGCTTGGGCCGGGGCCTGTGGAAGCCCTGGTCGATATTGTTCACCCGGATCTTGAACCAGATCTGACCCTGCTGCTTGATGTGCCCGTTGACATCGGGCTGGCGCGGGTGCGCAATCGCGGCGGATCGCCCGACCGCATGGAGCGCAACCACTCGGAGTTTTTGCAGCGCGTGCGCGATGCCTATCTGGAGCTTGCGGCGCGCGCGCCCGACAGAATATCGGTGGTGGACGCAAACCGGCCGCTCGCTGAAGTGATAAAAACAGTGGAACAAACACTGGAGGAAAAGCTGCTGTGAAACTGCCGTCGTGGCTGAATGAAAATGCCGACGCCCTGTGGCAGCGCCACAGCCAGCAGCGGCTGGGCCATGCGCCGCTGGTCTACGGCCCCGAAGGGGTCGGAAAGCAGCTTTTGGGGCGCTGGCTGGCCGCGCTGCTGCTGTGCTCCGGCCCTGAAGACGGCCAGCCGTGCGGCCGCTGCGACGACTGCCAGCTGGTCCAGTCGGGAAGCCACCCGGATTTTCTGGTGATAGAGCCCGAAGAGGACAGTCAGGTTGTCGGCGTCAACCAGGTGCGTGAGCTGATTGACGGCCTGCATCTCACATCGGCCCGCGGCGGGAATCGCGTTGGTCTGCTGCCGCGCGCCGACATCATGAACGTGAATGCCGCCAATGCCCTTCTCAAGACGCTTGAAGAGCCGCCCGCTGGAACGTGGCTGATTCTGATCAGCAGCAAACCGGCCACTTTGCCTGCCACCATCTATTCGCGCTGTCAGCCGATTGCGGTCAGGCAGCCATCCCGTGAGGCGGCCAGAGAATGGCTGTCCGCTGCCTGCCCCGACGTTCAGCCAGACAGGCTTGAGGCTGCGCTGGGGTTTTGCGACCTGGCGCCGCTGGCCGCCAGGGAGATGCTCGAATCGGGCGACCTGGACACCGGCATGGCCGTGCTTGAAGACCTTGTGGAAGTGCGTCCGCACGCAGACATTATCGAGCGCTGGCTCGAAAACCCGGCGGGCAGCTGGCGCTGGATTTGTCGCTGGCTTCATGCAATCATGGCCAACACCGGCTCCGCGAAGGCCTGGATGCCGGCAGTATCCTTGCCGGCCAAGCTTGAAAAACGCAAGCTTGTTCAGCTTTGGGAGCTGGCACTGCACGGCCACCGGGAGGCGGAGCGCGGCGTGGTTCGCCAGGATCTCCTTTTTGGCCGCTGGCTGTTAGAATGGCAATTGCAATTGCAATGACGCTTGTAATGACAATCGGCACAACCTGCGGGAAGTTGATCACATGGCTCAAAAAGGGATACTTTCGTACAATATCAAGGACAAGCAGGAGCTCTACAACTCGTACATGCCGTTTCTGATCAACGGCGGTCTGTTTGTGCCAAGCTCCCGCAAGCAGTTTCAGCTTGGTGACGAAGTGCTTATCCTGCTGGGCCTGATGGGCGATGACAGAATAGCCATTCCCGGCAAGGTCGCCTGGGTGGCACCGCCCGGCGCTGGAGTCAGCGGAGTGGGGGTGCAGTTCTCCGACAGCGGAGAGGCCCGCCAGGCGCAGGGCATTATTGTGTCCCATCTGGCCGGAATGCTTGACAGCGACCAGCCCACCTACACAATCTGAACAGCAGAACCCGCGATCAGGCCATCGCAGGCCGGTTTGACGGAGCACGCCCGGAGCATGCCGTGGAGCGGCGTTCCATCATCCATGTCGACATGGATGCTTTCTATGCCAGTGTCGAGCAGCACGACCAGCCCGCCCTGCGCGGGCGGCCGGTTATGGTGGGTGGTACTGGCGCGCGCGGCGTTGTGGCGGCCGCCAGCTATGAAGCGCGGCAATACGGGGTGCATTCGGCCATGCCGTCTTCCCTGGCCCGCCGGCTGTGCCCTTCGGGCGTGTTCATCAAGGCCCGCTTTGAGCGCTACCGCGAGGTGTCGCAGCAGGTATTCGCACTTTTCTCCGAGATCAGCGACCGCATTGAAGGATTGAGCCTGGATGAGGCGTTTATCGATGTCACCAGGTTGACCGGCGCCGATCCCGCCCGGTTGTTTGAGACCGGCCTGCAGCTCAAGCGCAAAATCGCCGCGCAAACCGGCCTGACGGCATCTGTTGGCCTGTCTCACAACAAGCTGCTGGCCAAGATAGCCTCCGACTACGACAAGCCCGATGGCCTGGTTCATATTCCGGCCAATGAGGTGCAGCGCTTTATTGACCCACTGCCCATCAGGAAGCTGTGGGGCATTGGCCCCCGAACAGCAAGCCGTCTGCACCAGATAGGCGTGTTTACAGTAGGTCAGCTGCGCCAGACAAGCCGGGATGTTCTGGCCGGCCTGTTTGGCAATCAGGCCGACAGCCTTCTGGCGCGCGCTGCGGGCATCGACCACCGGCAAGTGAGCGGTCGCCGGGTGCGCCGCTCCATCAGCCAGGAAACCACCTTTCCCGTTGACTGTCGCAGCGTGGACACGCTGCTTGAGGTTATCAACAGACAGTCGACCGCAATAGCCGAGCGCCTGGCGGCGCGCAATCTGGCTGCGCGCACCATCACCATCAAGCTGCGCTCCAGCGGGTTTTCGACCATTACCCGCAGCCGCTCAATTGGCGAACATACGCAAAGCGCTGGCAGGATAGCGGCGGTTGCCGGCCAGCTTTTGCAGGACTGGGTTGACTGGCGCCAGGGGTTTGCGGTGCGCCTGATTGGCACAGGTGTATCAAGCCTGGCCCTGTCGGGCACAAGCGGCGCTTCGGCAACGCCGCGAACCAAGTAAAGCCTGGGCGCGGGCGAAGTCGTATTCAGTCGGCGGAGCTTTCCGGCTCGCCATACCGCTCGCGCAGTTCGCGGCGCAGAATCTTGCCGACGTTGGTCTTGCTCAGCTCGTCGACAAATTCCACATACCTGGGAACCTTGTAGCCGGTCAGCTCCGTGCGGCTAAAGTCGCGCAGTTCCTTGACCGTCAGGCTGTCGTCCTTGCGCACGACCACCACCTTGACCACCTCGCCCGATTTTTCGTCGGGCACCCCGATGGCGCCCACTTCGAGCACTTTGGGGTGGGTGGCCACCACATCTTCAATCTCGTTGGGATAGACATTGAAGCCGGAGACCAGAATCATGTCCTTCTTGCGGTCGACGATGTAGAAGTAGCCGCGCTCGTCCATTCTGGCCATGTCGCCGGTGCGCAGCCAGCCGTCGTCGGACAAGACTTCGGCGGTTTCCTCGGGGCGGTTCCAGTAGCCTTTCATTACCTGCGGGCCGCGAATGCACAGTTCACCAACCTCATCAACTTCAAGGGTGTTGCCGTCCTCATCGCAAATTCGGCATTCCGTCGAGGATATGGGCAGGCCGATGGAGCCGTTGTAGTCTTCAAGATCCATGGGATTGATGCAGGCGGCCGGCGCTGTTTCAGTCAGGCCATAGGCTTCAACCAGCGTCACGCCGGTCACTTTTTTCCAGTGTTCGGCCACGCTGCGCTGCACGGCCATGCCGCCGCCAAGCGACATGCGCAGCTCCGAAAAGTCCAGGTTTTTGAAGCCGGGCGTATGCAGCAGGCCGTTGAAAAGCGTGTTGACCCCGGTAATGGCCGTGAACTTGACCCTGGACAGGGTTTTGACGAATCCGGGCATGTCGCGCGGATTGGTAATGAGAATGTTCTTGCCGCCGATCTTGATGAACACAAGGCAGTTGGCGGTGAGCGCAAACACGTGGTAGAGGGGCAGGGCGGTAATGATGACTTCCTCACCCAGCCGCATCTGGCCGCTTAGCCAGGCCGAAGCCTGCTGCATGTTGGCCACCATGTTGCCGTGAGTGAGTATGGCGCCCTTGGAAACCCCCGTGGTGCCTCCGGTGTACTGCAGAAAAGCCATGTCGTCATGGTCCAGGTCCACGGACTGGCGGCTGGCACCGGCGTTTTCGCGCAGCACATTCCTGAAAGACAGTGCATTGGGCAGGTCGTAGCGCGGCACCATTTTCTTTATGTAGCGCAGCACAAGGTTCATCAGTGTTCCCTTGACCGGGCCCAGCATGTCGCCCATGCGGGTGACGATGATGTGCTCTGTGTCGACATCGTCGACGATGGCATCAAGCACGCTGGCAAAGTTGTCCATGATGACAATCGCCCTGGCGCCGGAGTCGGTCAGCTGATGCTTGAGCTCGCGTGCCGTATACAGCGGATTGGTGTTGACCACCGCCAGTCCTGCACGCAGAGCCCCGAAAACGGCAATGGGGTACTGCAAAACATTGGGCATCATGATGGCAATACGGTCACCCTTGCCAAGCCCCAGGTCTTTGAGCGCGGCGCAAAAAGCGGCGCTGTACTGGTCGAGCTGGTCAAATGTAAGGGTTGTGCCAAAGTTCACGTAAGCGGGCTTGTGCCTGAATTCATCGCAGCTTTTGTCGAAGACATCGACAACCGAGCGAAACTCGTTGACGTCAATTTCCGCAGGAACCCCGTCGGGATAATGGGCTATCCAGGGTTTTTCGCTCATCGGCACTGGTCTCCTTTTTTGACTGTTGCAGCGTGCAAGATTGGCACAGCAGGCCGCTTGTGACAAGCACTGCGGGCTTTCCGAGTATAGGCAAATGCGGGCCGGCTGTGGACGCCGCGCACCAAACGGACGGCAAACAGCCTCCTGCCAACCGGGCTGTGTTTGCGCTCCGAAGGTGGCGCGTTTATGATCGCGACAGACCCGACACCAAGAGCATGACCGCCATGGGGGAACACGATATGGAACAGGCTGCCGACGAGCGCACCCGCCGAACCTTCATGAAGGCATTGCTCGATGAAGTGCGTGCCCTTGAAGAAATGGTGGCGACCGGCATGATTGAATCCGGCGTCAGGCGCATTGGCGCTGAGCAGGAAATGTTTCTTGTTGACGGCTCGTCGCGGCCATGTCTTTCGGCCGTGCAGCTTTTGGATCAGCTGGATGATCCGCGCTTTACCCACGAGCTGGGGCTTTTCAACCTGGAGGCCAATCTGACGCCACTTGAGCTGGGCGGAGACTGTTTGCGCGAGCTGGAGCGGGAAACGCTTGAAGTGGTTGATCTGGCCCGCAGGGCGGCCGGCAAGACGGGCAGCCGCATTGCCCTGGTGGGCAATTTGCCCACGCTGGCGCGTGAGCACCTGTCTTTGAAGGCCATGGTGCCAAAGGCACGCTATTTTGCCCTCAACGAAGCCCTGATGAAGCTGCGCGGCAGTGACTACAGCTTCGTGATCAACGGCATCGACCAGCTCAGCGTGACGCACGACAATCTGATGCTGGAAGCCTGCAATACCAGCTTTCAGGTTCATTTCCAGGTGGGGGCCGAAGAATTTGCCCATTTGTACAATATCGCCCAGGCCGTGACCGGCCCGCTGCTGGCCAGCTGCGTCAATTCCCCCATTCTTTTGGGCAAGAGGCTGTGGCATGAAACGCGTATTGCCGTTTTCGAGCATTCGGTTGATGGCCGCTCCAGCGCACATGCGGCGCGCGGCCACAAGCCCAGGGTGCATTTCGGCGACCACTGGATAGAAAGCTCGGTTGTGGAGATCTTCAAGGAAGACATCGCCCGTTTCAGGGTTGTTCTGGCCACCGAGGTGGAAGAGGACCCCATAGGCATGGTGGCGCGCGGCCAAACGCCGAGCCTGGCCGCGCTGCGTTTGCACAACGGCACCGTATATCGCTGGAACAGGGCCTGTTACGGAATTTCAGACAACGGCAAGCCGCATCTGAGGATTGAGAACAGGGTGATTCCGTCCGGCCCCACCGTGCTTGACGAGGTGGCCAACGCCGCGTTCTTTTTCGGCATGATGTCGTACCTGTCGCACAACTACGACGACATTCGCCCCTATCTCAAATTCAGCGACGTCAAGAGCAATTTTCTGTCGGCGGCGCGCGACGGCCTGCGGGCACAGCAGGTTTGGTTTGACGAGCGCCAGCTGACGGCCCAGCAGTTGATTCTGGACGAGCTTTTGCCGCAGGCCAGGCGCGGGCTGGCCATAACCGGAATAGACGAGCGCGATATTGAGCGCTATCTGGGCGTGATACGCGAGCGGGTGGAGAGGCAGCGCACCGGTGCGCGCTGGCAGCTTGAATCACTGGAAAACATGCGCGATGAAGGCAGCGAGAATGAACGCTTCAGAGCACTGGTTTCGTCAATGATCACGCAGTCGGAATCGGGCGAGCCGGTTTCACGCTGGCAGCTGGCCACTTTCAGCAAAAGCCAGGACTGGCGCGACAGCTACCGAACCGTTGGTCAGTTCATGGCCACCGATGTCTTTACGGTGCGGCCCGATGACATTGTTGATTTTGCCGCCAGCCTGATGGAGTGGCGCTATGTCAGGCATATCCCGGTTGAGGATGATACCGGCCGCCTTCTGGGGCTGGTTTCGCATCGCCAGCTTTTACGGCTGATCGCGCGCGGGCTGCGCAGCGATGAAGAAGTGACCGTGCGTGACATCATGCACGACGAGCTGGTGACCGTCACCGCCGATACAACCACCGTTGAGGCCATTCGCCTGATGCGCGACCAGCGGCTGGGCTGCCTGCCGGTGGTGGATGGCGACAAGCTGGTTGGCCTGGTGACCGATTACGACCTTATTGTTGTCTCAAGCCGACTGCTTGAATCCTATCTGAGCGATGAGAAGTCGCATTGACCGGCAGCTGTTTGCCAAGGCGCAGCCGAAACGGTGCCGGATGGCTGACTGTCAGCTGCCTGCTGGTGCTGCTGCTGGTTTCCTGCTCTTCGCCGGCACCGGTTGAACAACAGGTCAGGGCACGCATCAATGCCATGCAAAAGGCGCTGCACGAAGGCAAGGCGCGGGTTTTCATGGCGGCTGTGGCCGATGATTTTGCCGGCCCTGGCGGTCATTTTGACCGACGTTCTGCGCATTTGCTCGTTCAGCGCGAAATGCTGGCCCACAAGCGCCTTAAGGTGCGCGTGGCGAATCTCTCGGTGAATGAAAGAGGGGCAGGGCGGGCAGTGGCCGAATTTGATGTCATTGCAACCGGTGGCTCCGGCCTGCTGCCGGAAACGGCCGGCTGGTACCGGGTTCAGACAGGCTGGCGCCTGGACGGCCGGCGCTGGATGCTGGTGTCGGCCAGCTGGGACAGGGTTGCTGGCCGCGGCTGAAAGCCGGGCCCGCGGTGGTTCAGGACCCGGCAGCTATTAAACATTAAAGTGCCGATCAGAGCACGTACACGAATATGAACAGCCCAAGCCACACCACATCGACAAAGTGCCAGTACCAGGCCACCCCTTCAAAGGCAAAGTGCTTGTCGGCGGTAAAGTGCCCGGATATGCAGCGCAGGGTGATGACAATCAGCATGATGGTGCCGAAAGTGACGTGAACGCCGTGGAAGCCGGTCAGCATGAAGAAGGTTGAGCCGTAAATGCCCGAGCCCAGCGTCAGGCCAAGCTCCCTGTAGGCGTGGATGTATTCGGTGACCTGAAAGAACAGGAAGGTTGAGCCCAGCAGAACGGTGGCGATCATCCAGCCGATGAGAGGCCCGCGCTTTGATTTCTTGAGCGCCCAGTGGGCCAGGGTGATGGTCAGTCCTGAAGTCAGCAGCAAAAGCGTGTTGACCAGCGGCAGCCCAAAGGCGGGAATGATTTCAAATGCTCCGCCCAGCTGGCCGGGGCCGGCGGTGGGCCAGGCGGCATCGTAGCCCGGATAAAGCAGCTGGTTGGTCATGGCGCCGGTGCCTTCGCCGCCTATCCAGGGCACCGAGAACATGCGGGTATAGAACAGCGCCCCGAAAAATGCGGCGAAAAACATGACCTCCGAAAGAATGAACCAGATCATGCCCAGCCGGAAGGAATAGTCTTCGTTGCGCTTGAATATGCCGCGTTCCGATTCGGCGATGACTTCGGCAAACCAGCCCGAAAACATGACAATCATGACAGCACAGCCAAACAGCAGAATCCACAGCCCGGCCGGGATCTCGTTCATCATGGTGGCGGCGCCGGAAGTCATCAGAAAAAGCCCGATTGCTCCGACGATGGGCCACCTGGCCACGGTTGGGACGTAATACTGGTCTTGAGTCGTCATTTTCGGTTCCCCGGATTGTTTTCCAGTCAGTCCGGCCAGGCCGGCTCTGATCATTTTTTATACTTGCAGACCGCGCAGGCGGTCAATACAAACTGCTGGTTTCAGTTGCCGGCGCCAATCAGCGTAAGCGCCATGAAGCCGATATAAACAACAAAGGCAACGGCTGCCAGTATCAGCGCGGTGCGCACTGCACCGCGCCTGTTTTTGTCTTCTGAGGGGTTGGGCAATTTATGTGGCCTTTCCTCAGCTGTCGCGCGCAGCGTGCACTGTAACGCTGTCATCAATGGGCGGCGGTGTTTCAAACGTGTGGAACGGCGCCGGCGAGGGCACTATCCATTCCAGCCCGCGCGCGCCCTCCCAAACCTGGCCGGTGGCTTTCTGTCCGCCGCGAACCGTTTGCCAGACAATAAACACAAACAGCAGCTGGGCCAGCCCAAAGGCAAACCCGCCAATGGATGAAACCATGTTGAACTCGGCAAACTGGATGGCGTAGTCGGGAATGCGGCGCGGCATGCCCGCCAGGCCCAGGTAGTGCTGCGGGAAAAACAGCACGTTGACCGAAATGGTGGACCACCAGAAGTGGATTTTTCCAAGCCGCTCGTTGTACATGTGGCCGGTCCATTTGGGCAGCCAGTAGTAGGCGCCGGCAAAAACCGCAAATACGGAACCGGTAACCAGCACGTAATGGAAGTGAGCCACCACAAAATAGGTGTCGTGGTACTGGAAGTCGGCCGGCACGATGCCCAGCATGAGGCCCGAAAAGCCGCCGATGGTAAACAGCACGATAAAGGCCAGGGCAAACAGCATGGGCGTTTCAAAGGTCATTGAACCGCGCCACATGGTGGTAATCCAGTTGAACACCTTGATGCCGGTGGGCACGGCAATGACCATGGTGGCGTACATGAAAAACAGGCTCGCGCCCAGCGGCAGCCCCACGGCAAACATGTGGTGGGCCCACACAATGAAAGACAGGAATCCGATGGAGGCGATGGACAGCACCATGGACACATAGCCGAACAGGGGCTTGCGCGAGAATGTCGGCACCACCTCGGAGACAATCCCGAAAGCGGGCAGGATCATGATGTAGACCTCGGGGTGCCCGAAGAACCAGAAAATATGCTGGTACAGCACCGGGTCACCGCCACCGGTTGCGCTGAAGAAGCTGGTGCCGAAAAAGCGGTCGGTGAGCAGCATGGTGACGGCACCGGCCAGCACCGGCAGCACGCCAATGAGCAAAAAGCCGGTAATCAGCCAGCCCCAGACAAACATGGGCATGCGCAGCAGCGACATGCCGGGTGCCCGCATGTTGAGAATGGTGGCCAGAATATTGATGGCGCCGATAATGGATGACAGCCCCATCAGATGAACGGAAAAGATGGCAAAGGCCACGTTGGTGCCGTTTTGCAGGGACAGGGGCGGATACATGGTCCAGCCGGAAGAGGGCAGGCCGCTGGGCAGAAAAGCCGTTGAAAACAGCAGCAGGAAAGCAAACGGCAGTATCCAGAACGAAAAGTTGTTGAGCCGCGGCAGCGCCATGTCGGGCGCGCCTATCATGAGCGGAATCATCCAGTTGGCGAGCCCGACAAAAGAGGGCATGACGGCGCCGAAAATCATGACCAGGCCGTGCATGGTGGTCAGCTGGTTGAAGACTTCGGGATTGACCAGCTGCAGCCCGGGCATGAACAGCTCGGCGCGAATGATCATTGCGAATGAGCCGCCAACCAGGAACATGGTGAGTGAAAACACCAGGTAGAGCGTGCCGATTTCCTTGTGGTTGGTGGTAAACAGCCAGCGCTTCAGGCCGGTCGGGTGGTCATTATGTTCGTCAGCGGTGAGAATGGCTTCCTGGTTCATGTCGGATTTCCTCGGCGTCTGTTCGTGCTTCAGCTGTTGTCAGCTGCAACAGCGGGTTTGCTGACGGCAGCAGTCTGTTTGGTGCCAGCGGCAGGGCTGGCAGTACTTGCCGTTTTTTTGGCTTTCTGTTCTTCGACCCACTTGCGGTAGTCTTCGGGTGAAACGGCCTCGACCACAATGGGCATGAAGCCATGGTCCTTGCCGCACAGCTCGGCACACTGTCCGCGGTAGATTCCTTCTTCGTTGATCTCGGTCCATGCTTCATTGACCATGCCGGGAATGGCATCGCGTTTCCAGCCCAGCTCGGGCACCCACCACGAGTGGATCACGTCGCCTGCCGTCAAAAGCAGCCGGATCTTGGTGTTGGTGGGAACGACCATGTGGTTGTCGGTCGAAAGCAGGTAGTTGTCGACCGTGCGGACGTCAATGCCCGAGTTGATCTGGCGCGCCCGGTTGCTTTCACGGTCGAGTATGGAATAGAACTCGATGTCATCGTCCAGGTAGTCGTAATGCCACAGCCACTGGTAGCCGGTAATCTTGATGTTCATTTCGGCATCGCCGGTGTTCTCCATATCGATGAGAACCCTGGTTGCAGGTATGGCCATCAGCACCAGAATCAGAAAGGGGATGGCGGTCCAGACGATTTCAACCGGCGTTGAATGGGTAAATTTGGCCGGCTTGTAGCCCTTGGATTTGCGGTGGATGACTATGGAGGTGAACATGGCCGTGTAAACCAGCACCCCGATGACCACCGTGATGCCCATGACTGTATTGTGCAGGTTGTATACGGTCTCGCTGTAGTCGGTGACCCCGCGCGGCATGTTGTCGCCCACCGCAAAGATGCCCCAGGTAACCACAATGACAACAGCCATCACCGCCAGGGCCACGATCAGTTCATTTGTTCTTTTCATTCCCAGTTCACCTGTAGTTACCTGTTTCCTTCCCGGTGTATTTGAGGCCGCAGCCCCTCTTTAAGCACGTTGGCAAGCAACAGTTTATCGTCAGTGGGCAAAAAATTGCCAATTACCTGCTGCTGCCCGCGCCAGGTCACTGCAATGACGCGCTCATTCATTGGGCGTGTGCGAACCTGCACCCTGACCCAGGCAGTGGGCCATTCGGAGCGGGCCTGGCCACGCGCGCTGTAGCGTTCGATGGTAAGCGTTCGGTCGTTGATTTCGAATCTTTCGCGGGCCCAGTTTCCGCGCCAGGCCAGCCGCATGCACCAGCCCACCACCAGCAAATGCAAAACCGCCGCCACCATGATTGGCCACAGTCCCATCAGGACGGGCCTGAGAGTGACCAGCAGCACAAATGCACTCAGGCCCAAAAACACGGCGGCGAGCTGGTCCAGGGTCAAGGAGAGATTGGAGCGTGCCTCGATGACCTGGACTGGCTTCGAACCCAGACTGCACCAAGATTCAACCAAGAACCGGCTCCTCGAATTAATTGACCTTGATCAAGCATTCTAGACCAAGATGTCCGCAGATGGCAGGGGCAAAGCGCGTTTAATGTGCATTTTTGCCGGAAAGTGCACTTTGAGGCGCTGGACAAAGACAGAAAAGAACGGGGTTCGGTTACACTTCAGTATTGTTCACTGATCAGGAATTTGAGGCCGAAATGAGTCAGGAATCACTCCCCTTTGTCTTTGCAGCAAACGCACCGCTGAGCGCGCTTGAAAAAGAACTGGATGCTGCATGGCACAAGGACGAAGCCGAGCACGTAAGGTTTTTGCTCGATCAGGTTCCACTTGACGACCAGCAGCGCAGCAGCATCAAAAGCCGCGCGGTTGATCTGGTCGCCCGCGTGCGCGCGCGCAGCCGGGAGGCGGGCGTGATGGAAGCATTCATGCGCGAGTATGACCTTTCATCGGAGGAGGGCGTGATTCTCATGTGCCTGGCCGAAGCGCTGCTGCGCATTCCCGATAACCACACGGCCGAGGCGCTCATTTCCGACAAACTGTCTGACGCCGACTGGGAAGCCCATCTGGGCAAGAGCTCTTCGGTTCTGGCCAACGCCGGCACCTGGGGGCTGATGCTGACCGGACGCCTGGTGGGCGTGCGCGATTCGGAAAAGCGCAGCATAGGCAGCCTGCTGTCGCGCATGGCCGGGCGGTCGGGCGAGCCGGTCATTCGCACCGCCATTCGCCAGGCCATGCGCATCATGGGTCACCAGTACGTCATGGGCCGCACCATTGAAGAGGCCATGAAGCGCGCCGACAAAAAGAGCAATCGCCGCTTTCGCTATTCGTTTGACATGCTTGGCGAGGCGGCGCTTACAGAGGCCGACGCCAGGCGCTATTTCGAGGCCTACGCCAACGCCATTGAAGCCATTGGCGCCAGCACCGATGGCGGCGATATTTTTGCGCTGCCCAGTATTTCGGTTAAGCTCTCCGCGCTGCATCCGCGCTATGAATATGCCCAGCAGGAGCGCGTTATGGCCGAGCTGGTGCCGCGCGTTCTCGACCTGGCAAACCGGGCCCGCAAGGCCGGCATAGCGCTGACCATTGACGCGGAAGAAGCCGACAGGCTGATGCCGCTGCTGCAGGTGTTCGCGGCTGTTCTGGGCCATGCGGACATGGCCGGCTGGGATGGTCTGGGGCTTGCCCTGCAGGGGTATCAAAAGCGTGCCTGGGCAGCCATTGAATGGCTGGCGGATCAGGCGCGCAAAACCGGGCATCGCATCCCTGTGCGCCTCGTCAAGGGCGCCTATTGGGACACCGAAATCAAGCTGGCGCAGATTGACGGGCTGCAGGGCTATCCGGTGTTTACCCGCAAGGCCAATACCGATCTTTCCTACCTGGCCTGTGCCGCCAGGCTGCTCGAATTGCCGGAATGCTTCTACCCGCAGTTTGCCACTCACAACGCCCACACCATTGCCGCCATTGCCGAAATGGCCGGCAGAAACGGCGCCGAATACGAGTTTCAGCGCCTGCACGGCATGGGTCAGCAGCTGTATGAAGAAGTGCTTGATGATGACCACTACAGCAGCGAATGCCGCGTGTATGCCCCGGTGGGCAATCACAAGGACC
The DNA here is from genome assembly GCA_035302305.1 of Wenzhouxiangella sp. Classification (GTDB taxonomy): domain Bacteria; phylum Pseudomonadota; class Gammaproteobacteria; order Xanthomonadales; family Wenzhouxiangellaceae; genus Wenzhouxiangella. The sequence continues at coordinate 36,689 of DATGSU010000030.1, forward strand.
TGCTGCCGTATCTGGTTCGCCGCCTGCTTGAGAACGGCGCCAACACATCGTTTGTCAACCGCATTGTCGACGAAAAACTGTCGGTGGAAGAAGTGGTTGACGACCCCATTGCCGAAATACGCACATTCGAGAGCCTGACGCATCCCGCCATTCCGCTGCCGGCCGACCTGTACGGCCCCGAGCGGCGCAACAGCCCCGGCATCAACCTGACGCGCCGCTCGGAGCTGGACGCCCTTAAGCAAGGCATGGAAAAAGCGGCCGAGGACTACTGGACAGCGGCCCCCAGCGGCACTTCGGCACAGGCTGCCGAAGCTTTCGACATCCTGTCGCCGGCCAACCTGGACAATGCCGTTGGCAGGGCATCGCCGACGGCGGCTGATTCTGTTGGTGCAGCCGTAAATGCCGCCGTTGAAGCCCAGCCCGAATGGGACGCCCTGGGCGCGGCCAAGCGCGCGGACATTCTGGATCGCATCGGCGACCTGTACGAGGAAAACGAGGCCGAATTTATGGCCATACTGGCGCGCGAGGGCGGCAAGAACCTGCTTGATGGAATTGCCGAAGTGCGCGAGGCAGTGGATTTCTGCCGCTATTACGCCATGCAGGCCCGCAGTGAAATGGCCGAGCCCATTGTCTTGCCCGGTCCGACGGGCGAGTCCAACACCCTGCGCATGCACGGCAAGGGCGTGTTTGTCTGCATCAGCCCGTGGAACTTTCCGCTGGCAATTTTTACCGGCCAGATTGTTGCCGCGCTGGTTACCGGCAACGCCGTGCTGGCCAAGCCGGCCGAGCAAACCCCGCTGATCGCCGCGCGCGCTGTCGAGCTGATGCATGCGGCCGGCGTGCCCCAAAACGTTATTCAATGCCTGCCCGGCGACGGCAAGGTGGGAGCGGCCCTGACGGCTCATCCGAAAATTGCCGGCGTGGCCTTTACCGGCTCCACCGAAACGGCGCGCATCATCAACCGCACCCTGGCCGAGCGCGACGGGCCCATCGCCACGCTGATCGCCGAGACCGGCGGGCAAAATGCCATGGTGGTCGATTCGTCGGCCCTGCCCGAGCAGGTGACCCAGGACGTCATCAACTCGGCGTTTTTCAGCGCCGGCCAGCGCTGCTCGGCGCTGCGTATCCTGTGTCTGCAGGACGATGTGGCCGACCGCATGCTGGAAATGCTGGCGGGCGCCATGCAGGAAATATCCGTGGGCGATCCCGGCCTGCTGTCGACCGACGTGGGGCCCATCATTGATGCCGGGCAGCTGGCCATGCTCGAGGAACACGCCGAGCGCATGGACAGGGAAGCGCGCCTGATTGCAAAAGCGCCCTTGCCGGACAATCTGCCTCCCGGTCACTGGTTTGCCCCAAGAGCCTATGAAATTGAGCGCATTGACCAGCTGGAGCGGGAAATTTTTGGCCCCATACTGCACGTCATTCGCTACAAGTCCAGCCAGCTTGACGAGCTGATCGACAACATCAACAAGACCGGTTATGGTTTGACCCTGGGCGTGCACAGCCGCATTGACCAGACCTTCCGCTACGTGGCGCACCAGGTGTGTGTCGGCAACGCCTACATCAATCGCAACATGACCGGTGCGGTGGTCGGGGTGCAGCCGTTTGGCGGTGAAGGCCTGTCCGGCACCGGTCCCAAGGCCGGCGGTCCGCACTATCTGTACCGCTTTGTGACCGAGCGGACCCTGACCAACAACACGGCGGCCATTGGCGGCAACACCACGCTGATGTCGCTGTCTGACTAGCAGGTAACGGCAATACGGACACGCACGCAATGACGGCGCAGCCAGTGAACAAATCCGGACTGAACCGCCCCGGCCGGGCGGTTCGGCACATGCCCGGAGCGCGAGGCGGCGCCATTTTGCTGCGCACGGGTGGCGCTGCCTGATGTACCAGCAGTATTACGGATTGGCCGAACGGCCGTTTACCATCACACCCAATCCCCGGTTTGTGTATTTGAGTCCGCGCCACCGCGACGCCCTGGCGCATCTTCTCTACGGCGTGGGGCAGGGCGGCAGCGGCGGGTTTGTTCAGCTGACCGGCGAGGTGGGCACCGGCAAGACCACGCTGTGCCGGGTGGCGCTGGAGCAGGTGCCCGAAAACACCCATATTGCGCTGCTGCTCAACCCCATGCTGTCGCCGGCAGAGCTTTTGCAGGCCATCTGCCACGAGCTGGGCATTGCCGTCGAGGACGAATACGCCAGCCTGCAAAGCCTCCAGAAAAAGCTCAATGCCTATCTCCTTGAGCGGCATGCCGAGGGCGACCGGGTTGTTCTTATTGTGGACGAAGCGCAGAACATGAGCCGTGAGGGGCTGGAGCAGATTCGCCTGCTGACCAACCTGGAAACGGCCACCGACAAGCTTCTGCAAATCATTCTCATAGGCCAGCCCGAGCTGCGGGAGGTGCTCGCGCGCCAGGAGCTGCGGCAGCTGGCGCAAAGAATTACCGCCCGGTTTCACCTCGAGGCGCTCAACGCCGGTGAAACCGAAGCCTATGTGCGCCACCGGCTGGAAGTGGCCGGTGCCCAACGCTGCCCCTTTACACCGCGGGGACTGCGCGCCCTGCATGCCGCTTCGGGCGGCGTTCCAAGGCTTATCAACATCATTGCCGACCGCGCCCTGATGGCGGGCTATGCCCGCGACAGCGAGCACGTTGGCGCACGGCTGGTGCGCGCTGCAGCGGCCGAGGTGGCCGGAGACACTTCGCTGGCCGGACGCGGCACCGTACGCGGCGTGGTTGCGGCAGTGGCGCTGGCCCTTGTGCTGATGGGCGGTGGCGGGCTGTCGTGGCTCATGCTGCGCGCCGCGCCTGAAACCCCCGATGCATCCGCCGGTCGGGCTGCCTGGCAGGCTGCGCTCGACGACGTGTCTCCTGCCGGCGCCTGGGTGGAAATGGCCGCCTTGTGGCCGCAATTCAGCGCATTTGATGTTGAAGAGGCCTGCAGCGGCGAACCGGTGGAAGGGCTGGTGTGCCTGCACCGCCGCGGCAACTGGTCATATGTTGAAAGAGTTGACTTGCCGCTTGTGCTGCGACTGGTTGAACCCTTTGATGCGCGCGTGCTTCTGGTGGCGCTTGAACCGGGCAGCGCTGTGCTGCGTCACCAGGGCCAGGACTGGCGCGTGCCGCAGCGAGAGCTCGAGCGGCGCTGGCACGGCGATGTGCTGATTGTCTGGCCAGACCCGGGCATTGCGCTTAAACTTGATGATTCCGGCCCGGCGGTTGAACATGCCAGGCAGCTGGCGGCGCAATTGGACAATGATCCGTGGACGGGGCCGGCCAGCGACGTGTACGACAAAACCTTTCGGCGCTGGGTTATCCGCTTTCAGCGCCGCAACGGACTGGAGGAAGACGGGGTCATTGGCCCTGAAACCCGTCTGTTCTTGCGCTACCCGCACGAGTTTTCGCCGCTTTTGCTAAGTGACGGTGACGGAGTCTGAAGTTGTCTTTTATTCTGGATGCACTGAAAAAATCGGATGCCCGGCGGCGGCGTGAGTCGGCGCCCAACCTGCACACTCCGACACCCGAGCCGCCACGGCGACGCGGCGGCTCCGTGCGCTGGATCGTTTTGATCGCGCTGCTTGCCGGCGCGGCATTTGCAGCGTATTACCTGTCTGGCTGGCGCCCTTTCTCGCCTGAAAAGCAGCCGGCCGTCGAGGGCAGACAGGATGCCGCGGAAGCCGCGTCGCCGTCTTCCGCCAGCCTTCGCGAACGTTCCTCGGACGAGCTGGCGGACTGGAATGCCGTCAAGCCTGAAGAGGGTCGAATACATGCCCCGCTGCCGGACAGCCCGCCGCCTGCGGCCGGTGAGCAGACGGATGATGCTGCTGAAAGCATGCCCCGGCATGACCGGCGCAGGCCGCGTCGCCGCGACACAGCAGGACACGATGCATCCACTGATGACAGGCGTCGGCGAGGGCAGGCACGGGAGCGTGAATCGGCGCCCGTTCCTGCCGAAGAGGCCATGGATGAGCTGAGGCGCCGCGTGGAAGAGGAGTCGGATTCCGACTCGACCGGGGGCCCGTTGCGGCAGCCGGAACCAGCGCCTGAACAGGCCGGAGGCGATCAGTCGGCCACAGCGTCATCAAAAGAGCCCGAGCCCCGGTCGGTTCGCCGCCGCGCGCCGCAGACCGGACCGGCCTCACCCGGCGGGGTGGCGGAATATGTTCATGCGTGGGAGCTGCCGCTGTCGGTCAGGCGCAGCATTCCCGAGCTCAAGCTGAACATCCATGTTTACGCACCCGAAGAGGAGCGGCGCTTCGTGCTCATCAACGGCACCCGCTATGGCGTTGGCGACAGCGTGGAAGGCGCTCAAATTGTGGCCATACGGCCGGAAGGCGCCGTGATGGACTTTCAGTCGCACCGGTTCCTGCTTGAGCCTTGATCATTCAGCCGCGAAGAAATTCACGGCGCCATCTGAAATGGCCCTGGGTGCTGACGGCATTCAGCGTGGCCATGGTGGCGGCGCATGTTTATTTGCGCTGGTTGTCAGATCGTCCGCTAGAATACTTTACCCACCGCTACGGCTTTGTGCCGGCCGAAACGCTTGGCGCCCTGGCCAGGCTGCCGGCCGCCTGGTACGACAGCAGTCTCACAGGTCTGGTCAGCGCGCTGTTCGTCCACGCCGACTGGCTGCATCTGGTGGGCAATCTGGCCTATCTGTGGGCGTTTGGAATTACGGTTGAGCGGGCCATAGGCCACTGGGGCATGGCGCTGAGCTTTCTGCTGCTGGGCGCCGGCGCCAATCTGTTTCTGGCCTGGAGCCTGCAGGATGTTCACATTCCGGTCATTGGCGCCAGCAGCGGGGTTTCAGTGCTTATTGGCGTTTATCTGGGGCTTTTTCCTGTCAGCCGCATGGGGCTTTGGCTGCCGCTGGGGCTGTATTTCCAGTTTGCCCGCGTGCCGGCGGTGCTGGTCATTGGCTCATGGTTTACCCTGCAGCTGATTTACTCGGTGTTTGGGCCCGACAGCGGAACAGTCGGCTGGTGGGGCCACGTCGCCGGCTTTATGGCGGGCGTATTGCTGGCGCTGTGCCTGCGCCTTTTTTCTCTCGAAACCCATTTGAATCTTCAGGACAACTGAATGAAAAAACTGTTCAAGATAGCCTTTATAAACCAGGGTCAGATTTATGAGCTCTACAGCCGCAGCGTTGTTGGCAGCGACCTGGCCTATGGTTTTGTCGAGGTATCGGAACTGGTGTTTGAAACCGATCACAGCGTCGTCATTGATCCGTCCGAAGAGCGCTTGCGCACGGAATTTGAAGACGTCGAAGTGCTGCATTTGCCGCTGCATTCCATTGTGCGGATAGAACAGGTAAAAAAGCGCGGAAAGGCAGTCATTCGCGACCGCAAGAGCGGCGAAAAGGTAACCCCTTTGCCGCTGGACGGCCCGCGCCGCAAGCGCTGATGGTCGTCAAGTAGCCGAAACATTCTGAATGTGCTAGGGTTCTGAGCCCAAGTCGTCCGGCCGGACGACCGCATGATTACAAGCTTTAGTTGACCGGTGTTTCCAGCCATCAGGCTGGCTTTCAGGGAGATTTGCCAAAACAATGGACACCAATCAGACGGCCAACAGCGCCGCTCCCCAGCGCAGCTGGATTACTCGCGCCCTCAATTCCATCGAAGTCATAGGCAACAAGCTGCCGGATCCGGCCATGCTGTTTTTGCTTTTGATGATCGTGGTCTGGATATTTTCATGGTTGCTGTCGGGCGTGCAATTCGAGGCAATCAACCCGCAAAGCGGCGAACCCATTGGCGTGGCCAACCTGCTGACCGGACAGAACCTGACCAGCTTTTTGACCACCATGGTGGAAACCTTCACCGGCTTTGCGCCGCTGGGCGTGGTGCTGGTGGCCATGCTTGGAGTGGGGGTGGCCGAACAAAGTGGCTATATCAGCGCCCTGCTTAGAAAACTGCTCAGCTTTACCCCGAAAAAGCTGCTGACCCCCATGCTGATTCTGATCGCCATCATCAGCCACACAGCGGCTGATGTCGGTTATGTGGTGGTCATTCCGCTGGGCGGAATCATTTTTTATGCAGCCGGCCGCCATCCGCTGGTGGGCATAGCCGCGGCATTTGCCGGAGTGTCGGGCGGTTTTTCCGCCAATTTCATTCCATCCTCGCTCGACCCTCTGCTTATGGGCTTTACCGAGGAAGGGGTGAGGGTGCTTGACAGCGACCTGATGCTGCACCCGCTCATCAACCTGTATTTCACGGCGGCCTCCTGCCTGGTTATAGTTGCCGTTGGCTGGTGGATAACCGACAGAATCATCGAGCCGCGGCTGAGCTCAACCGAGCTGGACGGCGACAAGGACGACATGCCGCAAATGCCGCCGATGGAGGGCAAGGAAAGCCGCGCCATGTGGGTGGCAACCCTGGCCATGACTCTGGCTTTTGTGGCACTCATTGTCGTGCTGCTGCCGGAAAGCTCGCCCCTGCGCGACCCTGAAAATGGCAAGATTGCCGACGCTGCGGCGCCCATCATGCAGTCCATTGTGCCGCTCATTTTCGTTTTCTTCATACTGCCCGGCGTTGTTTACGGCTACATGACCGGCACGTTCAAAAAGAGCAAGGACGTGGTTGATGCCATGTCCGAATCCATGGGCGCCATGGCCTACTACATTGTCATGGCCTTTTTCTGTGCTCTGTTTGTGGCCGAGTTTGGGCGTTCGGGGCTGGCCGAACTGCTGGCCGTCAAGGGCGGCAATTTTTTGCAGGAGCTGGCGCTGCCCGGCGGCATGACGCTGTTTGGAATCATCATACTGGTGGCGTTCATCAACATGTTTGTGGGCTCGGCCTCGGCCAAATGGGGGCTGCTGGCGCCGATTTTTGTGCCCATGCTCATGCAGGTGGGCATTTCACCCGAGCTGACCCAGGCCGCCTACCGCGTGGGCGATTCCTCGACCAATATCATTACGCCGCTGCTGCCGTATTTTCCGCTGGTGGTGGTGTATGCCCAGCGCTACGTAAAGGGCACGGGCATTGGCACGCTGGTTTCGCTGATGTTGCCGTACTCAATCGTGTTTCTGCTGTCATGGTCGCTGTTTCTGGTGGCGTACTGGATGCTTGGCATTCCCCTCGGGCCGGGCACCAGCTATGTCTATCCGCCGGTCTGATGATGTGATGTTTGCCCGGAATGCGGCGGCTGCCTAAAGCAGCCGCTCCAGGCGATCGAGCGCACGGCTGAGCGACTGGCTGACGGGCGCCAGGCCGGGCATTTCATGCTTCAGGCTGTCGGCAAAGCTGTGCCGGGCCCGGAGCTGCCCGCGGTTGACGCCCAGCCCGAAAGGGGCCAGAAACATCTCCAGCTGATCGGCATGGGAAAGCAGTTCGGCCCGGGTTTGTTGATAGGCGTGCTCAATCAGCTCATTGCGCGAAGCGTAGCTGAACACGTTGGTGTAAAACATTTTTTCATCGCTGCGGTCCGGTTCCACCAGCATGATTCCCGCGTGCGGGTAGCTGTGTTCGTATTTGCGCATGCCGATTTGCATGCGCGACTGGATCAGCGAGCGAAAT
>DATGSU010000031.1:0-13136 GCA_035302305.1 Wenzhouxiangella sp.
CTTTGACGGCCTGCAGCAGCGCCTGATTCGGGTGCCGGTTGATCCGGGCAATTATTCCACTCTGGCCCTGTCTGAAACCGGCATTCTGTTTGGCGAGCACGATGCCTTTTATTACGGCCGGGCGCCGGCCGAGCTGCCGCGGCTGAAGCTGTACAGCTTTGACGACAAGAAGGTCGTTGACTTTGCCGAGCGTGTTTTTGGCGGCCAAACCAGCCTGGACGGCTCGCATGTTCTGGTTCGCAGCGGCAGCCAGTGGCAGGTGTATCCCGTAGCCAAGCAGGGCAAGGAAAGCGAGTTGGTCGACACCACAGGGCTGCGCGCCTGGATTGATCCGGTGGCCGAATGGGCAACCATTTTTGATGAAGTCTGGCGCCGCTACCGCGATTACTTCTACGTGGAAAACATGCACGGTTACGACTGGGAAGCCCTGCGCGAACAATATCGACCCCTGCTGGCCCACGTGTCCAACCGCAGCGATCTCAACTATCTGCTGGGTGAAATGATCGCCGAGCTCAATATTTCCCACGCCTATGTCGGCGGCGGGGACGAACAGCTGCCCGAGCGGCCTTCGGTGTCGCTGCTGGGCGCGCGCTTTGAAATCGATCAGGGTCGCTACCGCATTGCCAGGATTCTTGAAGGCGACAACAGCGAGCCGCGCTATCGCTCACCGCTGGAGCGCGCCGATCTGGACGTGGCCGAAGGCGATTACATTCTGGCCATCAACGGCCAGCCGCTGCATGCCGACGAAAACATCTTCAGGCGCCTGACGCTGCCCGGCAACCAGGCCGTTGCGCTGACCGTGGCTTCAAGCCCGGGCGGCAGCAACTCGCGCGAGATTCTGGTTGAGCCCGTCAGCGGCGAAACCAGCCTGTTTTATCTGGACTGGGTGGTGGGCAATTACCGGCGCGTGACAGAGGCCACCGATGGCCGGGTGGGCTATATTTATGTGCCCGACATGGGGCCGGACGGCATCCGTGAATTCACCAAGTGGTTCTATGGCCAGATCGACAGGGAAGGTTTGATCATCGATGTGCGCTCCAACGGCGGCGGCAACGTGTCGGCCATGCTCATCGAGCGGCTTTCCAGGCGCCCCCTGTCGCTGGGATATTCGCGCACCATGCCCAATGCAACGACTTATCCTCAGCAGGCCTTCAATGGCCACATGGCGGCCGTTCTCGACGAGAATTCGGCCTCCGACGGCGACATCTTTCCGTGGCAGTTCCGCAATGCCGGGCTGGGGCCGCTGATTGGCAAGAAGTCCTGGGGCGGAGTGACCGGCATTACCGATCATGGTCCGCTGATTGATGGCGGATCGGTAAGCGTGCCCGAGTTCGGGTTTTTGAATATCGACGGCGAGTGGGTCATCGAGGGCGTGGGCGTTGAGCCCGACATCGAGGTGGACAATGACCCGGCGAGCGTCATTGCCGGCGAGGATCCGCAGCTGCAAAGAGCCATTGATGAAGTCATGCAGCGTATCGAGAGCGATCCGCCGCGCTTCCCCGACCGGCCCGCCGACCCGGTCAAGACCGACTGACCGGCAGGTTTCGGTCAGCCAAAACAAAACCGGCCGGAGCATGCGCTCCGGCCGGTTTTTTGTTTCCGGATTTCAGTCCGTTCTTCAGCCGGCTTCATCCATCCAGTCTTCCATGGGCGGGCAGGAGCACACCAGGTTGCGGTCGCCGTAGACGTTGTCCACGCGCCCGACGTAGGCAAAGTACTTGCCGGCCCGCAGCCAGGGCAGTGGCCAGCCGGCTTCCTGCCGGGTATAGCTGTGGTTCCACTCGTCGGCAGTCAGCTCCTCAAGGGTATGCGGCGCCTGTTTGAGCGGATTGTCCTCGCGGTCAAGCTCGCCATCGGCAATGCGCGCGATTTCCTTTCTGATCACGATCATGGCGTCGATGAAGCGGTCCAGCTCTTCCCTGGATTCACTTTCGGTGGGCTCGATCATGAGCGTGCCGGGCACCGGCCACGACATGGTGGGCGCGTGAAAGCCAAAGTCCATCAGGCGCTTGGCGACGTCTTCCTCGACAATGTCGGCGCTGTCCTTGAACGGACGCAGGTCGACGATGCACTCGTGCGCCACGCGGCCGCTGCGGCCGGTGTAGAGCACGTCATAGTGGCCTTCCAGGCGCTTGGCAATATAGTTGGCGCTGAGCACGGCCACCTCGCTGGCGCGCTTGAGCCCGTCGCTGCCCATCATGCGGATATAGGCCCAGGGAATGGGCATAATGCCGGCGCTGCCCCACGGGGCGGCGGCAATGGCGCGGTTGCTGCCAAACGAGCCTTCGAGCAGCCCGCTGCCGTGGCCGGGCAGAAAGGGAATGAGCTTTTCGCGCACGCCGATGGGCCCGGCACCGGGCCCGCCGCCGCCGTGCGGAATGCAGAAGGTCTTGTGCAGGTTAAGGTGGCAGACATCGGCATAGTCGGCCACCTGTGACCAGCCCACCAGCGCGTTGAGGTTGGCGCCGTCCATATAGACCAGTCCGCCGGCGTTTTGCACCTGTTCACAGATTTCAACCACGGCTTCCTCGAATACGCCGTGGGTGGACGGGTAGGTGATCATCAGCGCCGCCAGCTGGTCGCGGTGCTGCTCGATCTTTTCATTCAGATCGTCCAGATCAATGTTGCCGTCCTGGTCGCATTTGACCACGACAATCTTCATGCCCAGCATGCTGGCGCTGGCCGGGTTGGTGCCGTGGGCCGATGACGGAATCAGGCAGACATCGCGATGGTGATCATCGCGGCTTTCGTGCCAGCCCTTGATGGCCAGCAGGCCGGCGTATTCGCCCTGCGAGCCGGCGTTGGGCTGCAGCGAGAAGGCGTCGAAACCGGTCACCTCGCACAGCATGGCCTCCAGCTCGCCGACCAGCTCATGGTAGCCGCGCGCCTGCTGCGGCGGGCAGAACGGATGCAGCTCGGAAAATTCCGGCCAGGTAATGGGAATCATCTCGGCCGTGGCGTTGAGCTTCATGGTGCACGAGCCCAGCGGAATCATGGAATGCACCAGGCTCAGGTCCCTGTTTTCCAGGCGCTTGAGATAGCGCAGCATGTCGGTCTCGGAGCGGTGGCTTGAAAAGATCTCGTGCTCCATGAACGGCGTGCGGCGCCGTGCTTCGGTCGGTATGGCGCTGAAGCTTTCTCCCAGGCGGGCATCAATGGTCTCCACGCTGTCGGCTTTGCCGTCGGCAAAAATTTCCAGCAGGGTGGTGATGTGGTGGCGGCGGGTTTGTTCATTGGTGCTGATGCCAATGTACCCTTCGCGGTCGGCGCGCAGATTGATGCCGGCTTTGCGGGCGCCGTCCAGAATGGCCTGGCGACGGGGCTCATCCACCTTGACGGACAGGGTGTCAAAGTAGTGATCGTGCTCCAGCTCAAAACCGGCCGCGGAAATGCCGTCGGCCAGAATGGCGGCCTGGCGGTGAATGCGTCCGGCAATCCTCTTCAGGCCCTCGGGCCCGTGCCACACGGCGTAGAAGCCCGACATGACGGCCAGCAGGGCCTGGGCCGTGCAGATGTTGCTCATGGCCTTTTCGCGGCGGATATGCTGCTCGCGGGTTTGCAGCGCCATGCGCAGGGCAATCTTGCCGTGCTTGTCTTTGGAGACGCCAATAATGCGGCCGGGCACGTTGCGGCGGTAGCTTTCGCGGGTGGCAAAAAAGGCGGCGTGCGGCCCGCCCCAGGCCATGGGAACACCAAAGCGCTGCGAGTTGCCCACTACCACGTCGGCATTGGCCTGACCGGGGGATTCAAGCATGACCAGCGCCATGAGATCGGCGGCAACGGCGACCAGCGCGTTCTTTTCATGGGCCTTTTCAACCAGCCCGGCAAGCGGCTTCACCTGGCCATCGGCGCCGGGATACTGGACCAGAATGCCGAAGTATTCCTGCTCGTCCAGCGCGGTTTCCAGATCATCGCTGACCTTGACCTCGAGGCCCAGGTGACGGGCGCGGTTCTTGACCACGTCAATGGTCTGCGGCAGGCAGTTGGCGTCAACCAGAAACACGTCGCTTTTGTTTCTGCGGTTGAGGCGCTTGAGCATGGCCATGGCTTCGGCAGCGGCGGTGGCCTCGTCCAGCAGCGAGGCGTTGGCCAGCTCCATGCCGGTCAGATCCATGATCATCTGCTGGAAATTGAGCATGCCCTCGAGGCGACCCTGCGAGATCTCGGCCTGGTAGGGCGTGTACGCGGTATACCAGCCAGGATTTTCGAGCACGTTGCGCAAAATGACCGGCGGGGTAATGGTCGGGTGGTAGCCCAGCCCTATCATGGCGTGGTTTACGGTGTTTTTTGACGCCATGTCGCGAATGATCTGGAGAACCCGCTCCTCGTTTTCGCTTTTTGGCAGCTTCAGCGCCTGTTTGCTGAGAATGCTCTCAGGCATGGTCTGGCGCATCAGCTCTTCAAGCGAGCTGCAGCCAACAGTTTTGAGCATGTCGGCGATGTCATCATCGCGCGGCCCGATATGGCGGCCGATGAATTCATCGTGCGCTTCAAGCGAGTGCAGCGGCGTCGTTTTGTTTCCACTGTGGGTCATTGCAACAAGAGTCCTCCGGAGGAAGCCTGAAACAGATAGTGGTCTGCAAGCAGAAAGGCGAACAGCGCCATCAGGTAGACCACCGAGTAATTGAACATGCCTATGGCAAGGCGCTCGTCATCCGAGCGCATGATGGCCACGGCATAGCCAAGAAATCCAATATTGAGCACGCTGGCGCCAACCAGATAGGGCAGGCCGCTCATGCCGGTCAGCCACGGCAGCAGCGTGACCAGCACCAGAATGATGGTGTAGAACAGAATTTGCCAGCGGGTGAACGCAACGCCGTGGGTAACGGGCAGCATGGGCACATCGGCGGCCGCGTAGTCTTCGCGGCGGTAGATGGCCAGCGCCCAGAAATGCGGCGGTGTCCAGATGAATATGATGAGAAAAAGAATGAGGGCGTGGGCGTGGACCTCACCGGTAACGGCGGTCCAGCCCAGAATGGGCGGCACGGCGCCGGCGGCCCCGCCAATGACGATGTTTTGCGGAGTGGCGCGCTTGAGCCAGGCTGTGTAGACAATGGCGTAGCCAATCAGCCCGACCAGGGTGAGCGCGGCGGTCAGCACATTGACCAGCAGCGCGAGCACCAGCATGGAAACAATCCCCAGCGCCAAGGCAAATACAAGCGCTTCGCGGCGGTTGACCCGATGGGTTGGCAGGGGCCGGTTGCGGGTGCGCGCCATGATGCGGTCGGCGCGTTCGTCCAGCAGGTGGTTGATGGCTGCCGCCGAGGCCGAGGCCATGCCAATGCCCAGCGTGCCCCAGACCAGGGCGTTGAGCGGAATCATGCCCGGCGTGGCCAGCGCCATGCCAACCAGGGCGGTGAAAACGATCAGGGCAACAATGCGAAGCTTGCACAGGCCCAGAAAGAACCTTGTCCGCTGCCAGATTTGCGCAGTTGCCGTTGTCATCAACACTCGTCAGGGGAAGGCTCCGGATTGCCGCTAGCCGGAATCGGGCCCGGGTTTGGTCCACGTCAGCAGGCGCGCCAGGTCACGGCGCATGCCGTTGAAGTCCGCATCGTGCGGGTAGCGAAGTATTATATAGCCTCGCGGGTCAATGATGTAGCTGGCCGCCCGGTCGCTGTCAGGAAGGCTTTTGGCCAGGGTGGCGCCGGCAGCCCCTGCAAAAACTCTGTAATCCGGTGCCAGCTGCATGATTTTTTCGGCAGCCGACGCATCGACAGCGCCCGGCGTTGCCATGACCAGCCCGATGTCCGGCTGATGTCTGTCCTGGGCCCGTCGCACCTGGCGCATCCAGTAGAGCGCATCCATGCAGTCCTTGTCGCAAGCCTGCGGCTGGTAGTGCAAAAGCTGCCATCTGTCTTTCAGGTCGTCGCGGCCTACGGTGGCGCCCGAGACCGTATCGATGCTGAATCCAGGCAGTTCCATGGGCGGCTGGATCAGCTCGCCGTGGTTTTTGGTGCGGCTGCTGTGCCAGTTGAGCCAGCTGCTGTTGAGGGCCACGGCAATAAAGACCGGCAGAAAAAAAACGGCCAGAACGGCAAAGAAGGTGGTTTTTTTCATTTTTTGGCAAACCTTTTCCAGCTCAGGCCGGCCCAGACAAGAAAAACGACAACGGCCATGGTAATCCATTGCCAGGCGTAGGCCAGATGCCTTTCCGGCGTAAAGGTGACCGGCTGCCAGGCATCACCCGTCAGATGGGCCGGGTGGTCGGGGTTGAGCAGCACAACATGGGCGGCCAGGTTGCGGCCCAGGGCACGGGCGACCACGTCCATGTCCAGCCAGGTCATCAGGTTGGGCCACTGCCCGGTATCCAGCGGCGGAACCTCGCCCAGCTGAAGCCCGGCGCGCGGCGGCTCTGCCAGGCGCCCGAAGATTTCCACATCGTCCCTGGGCACATCGACATGCGGCAGGCTGCCGTGGCGCGAGGGCAGGGCGTGCCAGCCGCGATTGACCAGCCAGATTCTGCTTTGTCCTGCAGGCACAAACGGGGTAAAAACATGAACGCCCGCCTGGCCGTTTCTGACCTGGTTGTCCAGCAGAATCTGCCGTTGGGCATCAAAACGCCCGTGCGCATGGATTTTTGCATACGGACTGAAATGATCCTCCGCCTGCTCCAGCCCGGCGGCCGGTGCGTTGTCCCAGTGCCCGAGCAGCGCGCGTTTTTCTTCGGCCCGGTCGAACTGCCAGCCGGCCAGCATGAAGCAGGCGACCATGACCGCAATGGCTGCAATATGCGGCAGCACGCTGAATATCAGTGAAAGCGGCTTTTTCATGAGCCTGGCGGACTATAATTTGGCTGAAAACCCATCCGGAGCGTTTCCTTGCTTGGTAAAATCATTGTAATTCTTCTTTTCCCTGCAATTCTCTACGCTTTGGGTTCAAGTTTTGTGTTCCTGGTCAAGGACGGGGGCGAAGGAGACCGCATGGTGCGCCGGCTGAGCTGGCGGGTGGGGCTTTCAATCGGCATGATCCTGCTTTTGTGGCTGGGTTACCAGCTTGGCTGGGTGGAGCCCCAGGGACTGGCAACGGCTGTTCCGCCAGCGGCGGGCTGAACGGTCATCGCGTCTTTTGCGGTGCTGCGGTCATGTCCGAAGAAACCGCCGGGCAGAGGGTTTGGGCACAAAAAAGCCCGCTGGCGCGTGAACGGCAGCGGGCCTGGAAGCGGTTTTGAGCGACGGGCCTGAATCAGCCCAGCGCGCTGTTGATGGCTTTCAGCAGAACTTTCTTGTCAACCGGTTTGGTCACGTAGGCGGTTGCGCCCTGGCGCATGCCCCAGATGCGGTCGGTTTCCTGATCCTTGGTGGTAACAAAAATTACCGGGATATTGGCAGTTGCCTCGTTTTTGCTGATTTGGCGAGTGGCCTTGAAGCCGTTGATTCCGGGCATGACGATGTCCATCAGGATAAGATCCGGAACGTGGGCATTGGCCTGCTCTATCCCCTCTTCGCCGTTTGAGGCGGTAATGACTTCGTGGCCAGCACCTTCGACAATCTTCTGGATGGTGTAAAGGTGCGTTTCCGAGTCGTCTACAATCAGTATTTTGGCCATTTAACGGTCCCTTTTTACTTTGAATTGCTGTTCTCGAAGTGATCACCTCCATCATACCCGAAAGAGTGGTGCGAGGTGTTGCTGCCCAAAAGAGCTCAGTCGCCGGCGACACTCACCGCAATTCGCCCGCGGCTGCGCGCTTTCAGCAGCTTGTCGAAGGCGCCGGGCAGCTCTTTGAGCGTAACCGCCGGGGCGGCAATTTTGTCGAGGTGGCGCGGGCGCCATTTATCGCCCAGGCGCTGCCACATCTCCCTGCGAATTTCTATGGGGCAGGTGGCCGTGTTGATGCCCAAAAGGGCAATGCCGCGAATGATGAAGGGCATGACGGTGGTTTTGACACCGATGCCGCCGGCCATGCCACAGGAAGCGATGTTGCCCCATGGCTGTATGACCCGGGTCAGGCCCGACAGCATATCGCCGCCGACGTTGTCCAGCGCGCCGGCAAAACGTGCCGAGGCCAGCGGACTTTCCGGCCAGTACAGTTCATGGCGCGAAATGCACTGGTCGGCCCCCAGTTCGTGCAGCCAGTCAAACTCGTCTTCCTTGCCTGAAATGGCAGTGACCTGATAGCCGGCAGCGCTGTAGATGTCAACGGCCAGCGAACCAACCCCGCCGCTGGCGCCGGTTACAACAATGGGGCCGTCATCCGGGGTTTGGCCGTTGTTTTCCATGCGCCACAGGCCCAGCGCGGCGGTAAAGCCGGCCGTTCCTATCACCATGGCCTCCTGCGTGCTCAGCGAGTCGGGCAGGGGCACCAGCCACTCGGAAGGCAGGCGCAGGTATTCGCTGTAGCCGCCGTCGCGGGTTTCCGACAGGCCGCTGCCGGTGATGAGAACCTGGTCGCCGGCGCTGAAATCATCGCTGTCGGAACGCACCACGGTGCCGGCGGCGTCAATGCCGCCATTGAGGGGAAAGCGCCGAAGAATCCTGCCCTTTCCGGTGCCGGCCAGGGCGTCCTTGTAGTTGACGCTGGACCATTCGACCCGGACGATGACATCGCCCTCGCTTTGTTCATCGATGGACTGCTTGACCAGCTCGGCGCGGTGGCCGTTTTCATCGTCAAAAATTCTGAAGGCGGTGAATGTATCGGGGAGGTTTGCAGGCATGACTGGTCCGCCGGTTGGTTGTGAAACAGGCCGGCGGCTGCGGGCGTCCCGCAGCCGCAGCGGTGGTTGAAAAGCTCAGTTCATTTTGTGAATGGCGCGCTTGTCGACCGACATGGCGGCCTCGTGAACCGCTTCCGAAAGCGTGGGGTGGGCGTGGATGATGCGCGCCAGGTCTTCGCTGGCGCCGGCAAATTCCATGGCCACAACGCACTCGGCGATCAGCTCGGAGGCGGTTGCGCCCACGATCTGAACGCCCAGCAGGCGGTCGGTTTCGGCATCGGCCAGAACCTTGACCATGCCCGGAGCCTGGCCCATGGCCAGTCCGCGGCCGGTGGCGGCAAACGGAAAGTTGCCGGCCTTGTATTCAACGCCTTCTTCCTTGAGCTGTGCCTCGGTCTTGCCCACCCAGGCAATTTCCGGGTCGGTGTAGATCACCCAGGGAATATTGGCAAAGTCGAATTCCCCATAGCCGCCGGCGATGGTTTCAACCACGGCAATGCCTTCGTTGGACGCCTTGTGGGCCAGCATGGGGCCGCGCACCACATCGCCAATGGCCCAGACATTTTCAACCGCGGTGCGGCAGTTTTCGTCAACTTCAATCTGGCCGCGATCGGTCAGCCCGACGCCGGAATCATCAGCCAGCAGGCCGTCGCTGGCCGCTTTGCGTCCCACGGCCACCAGCAGCTTGTCAAAGGTTTCGCTGTGTTCGCCCTTCTTGTCTTCCCAGGTAACGGTGACCTTGCCGTCGCTGACTTCGGCCTTGCTGACCCGGGCGCCCAGATGGATATCGAGCTTCTGTTTTTTGAATTCGCGCGCGGCCAGGCGGGATACGTCCCTGTCGAGGGCGGGCAGGAACTCGTCCAGCGCCTCGAACAGCATCACCTGGCTGCCCAGGCGCGACCACACGCTGCCCAGCTCCAGGCCGATGACGCCGGAGCCGATCACGCCGAGCTTTTCGGGGGTTTCGGAAAATTCCAGCGCGCCGATGTTATCGACAATGGTCTCGTTGTCGATTTCAACATTGGGAATGGACATGGCCACCGAGCCGGCCGCCAGAATGACGTGCTTGCCGGCTACCGTGTAGCTTTCGCCCTCGTGCGGGCTGACTTCAACCTGGCGGTCGGCCAGCAGCTTGCCGCGGGCGTTGACGAATTCGACCTTGTTGGCCTTGAGCAGCTGGTTGATCCCGCCGGTCAGCTGCTTGACCACCTTGTCCTTGCGCTCCAGCATGCGGCCCACGTCAATGGACGGGTTGTCGGCCAGTATGCCGTGGCTGTCCAGCCCGTTTTTGAGGTAGGCAAAATGTTTGGACGAGTCGAGCAGGGCCTTGGATGGAATGCAGCCGATGTTCAGGCAGGTGCCGCCAGGTGCGGGCTTTCCGTCGGCGTTGCGCCGGTCGTCGAGCAGCAGCACCTTCATGTCGAGCTGGGCCGCGCGAATGGCGGCCACATAGCCGCCGGGGCCGCCGCCGATAACGATAAGATCAAATTCCTTGTCAGCCATTTGCCATTTGTCCTTGCTAGTTTTTGTCAGTGCCTGTTCAGGTCATGCAGCCGGCTTTACAAGTCCAGCAGCATGCGCGCCGGGTCTTCCAGCGCTTCCTTGACGGCCACCAGGAACAGCACGGCGTCCTTGCCGTCGATGATGCGGTGGTCGTAGGACAGGGCGATATACATCATCGGACGGATGACGATTTCGCCGTTTTCGGCCACCGGGCGTTCCTTGATGGTGTGCATGCCCAGAATGGCGCTTTGCGGCATGTTGAGCAGCGGGGTGGATATCAGCGACCCGAACACACCGCCGTTGGTGATGGTAAAGGTGCCGCCCTGCAGGTCTTCAAGCTTGATGGTTCCGTCGCGGGCCTGGCCGGCATATTCGCGAATTGAGCTTTCGATTTCGGCCAGGCTCATGCGGTGCGCGTCACGCACCACCGGCACCATCAGCCCGCGCTCGGTGGAAACGGCAATGCCAACATCCTGGTAGCCGTGATAGACAATTTCGTCGCCGTCAACCGATGCGTTGACTACCGGGTATTTCTGCAGTGCCTCGCAGCAGGCCTTGACGAAAAACGACATGAAGCCGAGCCGAACCCCGTGCTTTTCTTCAAACTCGTCGCGGTAGCGCTGGCGCAGGTCAATGACGGCCTGCAGGTTGACCTCGTTGAACGAGGTCAGAATGGCCGCCGTGCTCTGCGCCTCCTTCATGCGCTCGGCAATACGCGAGCGCAGGCGCGACATTTTCACGCGCTCTTCAGGGCGCGGGCCGGCGCCGGCCATGTGGGCCAGCACGTCGCCCTTGGTCACGCGACCGCCACGACCGCTGCCCGACACCTCGCCGGGCTCAATTTTGTTCTCGGCGGCCAGGCGGCGCGCCGAGGGTGGCAGGTCCTTGCTGCCCGCCGCCTGTTTGGCCGGCGCAGGCTCTTCCCGGCCCTGGTCGGCTTCAGCAGCATCGGCCTTGTCACCGGCAGCGCTGTCTTCCTTGTCTTCGTCCCTGTCGGCCGCCGCAACCTCGCCTTCCTTCATGGCGCCAAGCAGCTGGCCTTCGGTGACGTCCTCGCCTTCATCGGCTGCAATGCTTTCAAGCACGCCGTCGGCCGGTGCCGGCACTTCAAGAACAACCTTGTCGGTTTCCAGATCAACAAGGGTTTCATCCCGCTCGACCGTGTCGCCCGGCTTCTTGTGCCATTTGGCCACGGTGGCGTCCGCAACGGACTCCGGCAGGTTGGGAACTTTGATTTCAACGCTCATGGGTGGTTACTCCGTGAATTTACCTGGGGTCAGGGCTTCGCTGACCACACGTTTTTGCTGTTCTTGATGGACTTGATAATAGCCGACGGCCGGCGATGATGATCCGCGGCGGCCGACATAATCGAGGCTCTGGTTTTCGCCTACGCAAGCCTGCAGGTGGTGCCTGATCTGGAACCAGGCGCCCTGGTTCATGGGCTCTTCCTGGCACCAGACAACCTCTTTGGCATGGCTGTAGCGCCGGGTCATCTCCTGCACTTCTTCACGCGGGAAGGGGTAGAGCTGCTCGACGCGCACCAGCGCGACATTGTCAACTTCATCCTCCCGGGCCTGTCTGGCAAGGTCGAAATAGACCTTTCCGGAGCACAGAACCAGGCGCTCGACCTTTTCCGGGTCGGGCTGCGCCGGGTCGTCGATGACCAGCTGGAAGCGGCCGTTGGCCAGGTCGTCCAGCGTC
Source organism: Wenzhouxiangella sp. (assembly GCA_035302305.1). Classification (GTDB taxonomy): domain Bacteria; phylum Pseudomonadota; class Gammaproteobacteria; order Xanthomonadales; family Wenzhouxiangellaceae; genus Wenzhouxiangella. Next base: position 11,859 of record DATGSU010000031.1, read on the forward strand.
GATGTCGACTCCTTGAGCCGCAGCAGCGACTTGGGCGTCATGACCACCAGCGGCTTGCGGAAGCGCCGCAGCATCTGGCGCCTGAGCATGTGGAACATCTGCGAGGGCAGGGTGGGGACGCAAACCTGCATGTTGGCGCCCGAGCACAGCTGCATGAAGCGCTCCAGGCGGGCCGAGGAATGTTCCGGGCCCTGGCCCTCGTAGCCGTGGGGCAGGAACATGACCAGACCACACAGGCGGCCCCACTTGGCCTCGCCCGAGGCAATGAACTGGTCGATGACCACCTGGCCGCCGTTGGCAAAGTCGCCAAACTGGGCTTCCCAGATGGTCAGCGTTTCCGGTTCGGCGGTGGCGTAGCCGTATTCGAACGCCAGCACGGCGTTTTCCGACAGCAGGGAGTCGATCACCTCGACCTTGCGCCTGTCCTCGGCCAGCTTTGCCAGCGGCAGGATGGCCTGGCCATCGACCTGGTTGTGCAAAACGGCATGGCGGTGGAAAAACGTGCCGCGTCCGGAGTCCTGCCCCACCAGCCGCAGCCCGCGTCCGCTTTCAATGAGCGTGGCGTAGGCCATGGTTTCGGCAAAGCCCCAGTCCAGGCGCGTTTCGCCGGCGGCCATTTTCTTGCGCGCATCGACAATGCGCTGAACCTGACGGTGCAGCTCAAAGCCTTCGGGCAGGGTGGTCAGCTTGTCGGAAAGGCGGCGTATGTTTTCAGCGTCAACGCCGGTATCAACCTCTTCACGCCATTCGGCGTCCAGATAGGGTTTCCAGTCGACCGTCTGAATGGCCTCGTCACTGTCCAAAAGCTCGATGACGGGCTCGCCGCTGTCAAGCTTTTCGCGGTATCTGTCGTCGGCCTTCCTGATGGCGTCCTTGTCAACCAGGCCCTCTTTGGCCAGCTGTCTGGCGTACTGGGTGGGCACGCTGTCGAGCTTGCGTATGGCAGCGTACATGCGCGGCTGGGTGGCGGCCGGCTCATCGGCCTCGTTATGGCCCAGACGGCGGTAGCACACCAGGTCAAGCACCACGTCCTTGTTGAACTCGCGCCTGAAATCCGACAGCACGCGGGTGGCAAATACCACCGCTTCCGGATCATCGGCGTTCACGTGCAGGATGGGCGCATTGACCATCTTGGCTACTTCGGTGCAGTACAGGGTCGAGCGGGCATCCTGCGGATTCGACGTGGTAAAGCCGATCTGGTTGTTGACCACCACATGAAACGCGCCGCCCACGGCAAAGCCGCGCGCCTGCGACATGTTGAACAGCTCCATGTTGACG
>DATGSU010000032.1:0-2793 GCA_035302305.1 Wenzhouxiangella sp.
GGCTGCGACATCTGGCATGCCTGGGAGCTGTCGTGGCTGAACGGCAGGGGCCGGCCCGTCAGCGCCGTGGGCCGGTTTGTCTTTGATTGCAGCAGCCCCTTCCTGGTGGAATCCAAATCGTTCAAGCTCTACCTCAACAGCTTGGCGTTCAAAAAATTTGCAGGCCACCAGACCGTTGTTGAGCTGCTGCAAAAAGACCTTTCACAGCTGACCCGCAGCCAGGTCGGCGTCGAGCTGATTGCGCCCGACAACCCCGGCGCTCTGGCCAGAACGCGCCCCGACGGCATTCTGCTCGACAGGCTGGATATTGCCGTGGATGAATACAACCGGCCGCAGCCAGATTTTCTTGCGGCCGATGATGAAAACATGGCCTCGGAAACGCTGGTCAGCCACCTGTTTCGATCCAACTGCCCGGTTACCAACCAGCCCGACTGGGCCAGCATGCAGATTTGCTACCGCGGCCCGGCCGTGGACCACGCCGGCCTGCTGCGCTATCTGGTTTCCTGGCGCCGCCACAGCGGCTTTCACGAACACTGCGCCGAACGGATCTTTTGCGACATCCGGCAGCGCTGCCGCCCGCAGGAACTTGATATTCTGGCCTGCTTCACCCGACGCGGCGGCCTCGACATCACCCCGTGGCGAAGCAGCCGGTCACCGATGCCGCCGGTTTTGGTGCGCAGTTTGCGACAATAGGACTGCTTTTTGGTGCAAGTCCCTGCACGCGCTTGAAATACCGCCACTCGACGCCATCTGAATGAAATGTCCGAACTGCACAAATTCATCTTCGACGGCCTGCCCATACGCGGCCAGTTCGTGCGCCTGACCAGCGCCTGGCAAACCGTGCTCGAACGTCGCGCGGCCAACACCCAAACCGGCGCGTGGCCGGCCAATGTTTCCACGGCGCTGGGTGAAATGACCGCCGCGGCCGTCATGCTGCAGGCCGGCATCAAATTCGACGGCCGGCTGAGCATGCAGATTGCCGGCGACGGCCCCGTCAGCCTCATGGTGGCCGAAGTGGACAGCCAGCTGCGGCTGCGCTCCACCGTCTCGCTGGCCGAACAGCCAAGCGGCGATGAAACCCTGCCCGGACTGGTCAACGCCGGCGGCAACGGGCGCTGCGCCATCACGCTCGACCCCGACAGCGCCCGCCGGCAGTCCTACCAGGGCATAGTGCCGCTGGTGGATGAATCGGGCCGGAAGCTGCCGCACATTGCCCCCATGATAGAAAGCTACATGATGCAGTCCGAGCAGCTGGAGACCACGCTGGTGCTGGCCGCCGGCAGCCAGGCCGCAGCCGGCCTCATGCTGCAGAAAATGCCCAGGGACGGCACCCGGAAAACCGGCGATGAAGACTTCAGCCGCCTGTCCATTCTGGCGCGCAGCCTGAAAAACCAAGAACTGCTGGCGCTGGACACCGAAACACTGCTGCACCGCCTGTTCTGGAACGAACCCCTGCTGCGCTTCACCGGGCCGGAACATGAGCGGGTACCGTCATTTCACTGCCAGTGCAGCCGCGAGCGTGTCACGGTCATGCTGCAGGGCCTGGGCAAGGACGAAGTGGATGACATTCTGCGCGACCAGGGCGAGGTGGAAGTCGGCTGCGAATTCTGCGGCCGGCAGGAGCGCTTCGACAAGGTGGATGTTGCCCAGCTGTTCCAGCCCGGCAGCCAGCACAACCCGCCCGAAAACATCCAGTAAGTCGGCCCGCCGCCCGCACAGCGCGGCCGGAGCCGGCACAGGGCTGCTATAGTTGAATTTCAGCGTAACCTCACGCCATCCATTCCAACGCCAAAACGAGGCACCGCCATGCCAAAAAACGTGGGTCAAATCGACCGCCTGGTGCGCATCCTCATCGGCCTTGCGCTGATCATTCTCGCCGCCATCGGCACCATCGGACCGTGGGGCTACATCGGCATTCTGCCGCTGCTCACCGCCGTGTTGCGCACCTGCCCTGCCTACACCGTTTTGGGCATCAACACCTGCAAGACAAAAACCCGGTCTGGCTGAGGCGCTCGGCGCAACCACAAACACCCGCCAGGTCAAAACACACTTTGGCCGGGATTGCGATATGCTTTGCTGAAGACAATCACCGCCACAAGCCAATGCACAAACCGCAACCGCGCATGGAACGCCAGCGCAAGCCACGCAAATGCCCCAGCTGCGGGCACGCCCCCGTTGCCGAAATTCTCTATGGCTACCCCGGCCTTTCGCTCATCGGCAACGAAGACCTCGACAGCGGGCGCATCAGCCTGGGCGGCTGCATCATCACCGACGACGACCCCGAATGGGAATGCACCCGGTGCGGACAAAAGATCTACAGGGCCGTGCCTTCTTTTGATCCCAGGCCGGAAAAAACCTGACACGGCTTTCTTGCAGTCGTGTGCTTCTGCACAGCATCTTCCACCCACCGTAAGCCAACCCGCCCTATGGCCCGTCAAACAGCACGGGCTGTGACATGTCACAGATTCATCCATTCCACTTCAGTCGAACCAGACCGCCGGGGTGAATTTCTCATCCAGCGACCCAAGATTGATGTCTGACTGAAAATCATGGAGCGGTGAGATGACGGCCCTGTCGATTCTTGATCTGGCGCCAATCAACGAGGGCGGTTCGGTGGCCGAATCGCTGGCCAATACGGTGGATCTGGCGCGTCTGGCCGATGATTTGGGCTACAGGCGCTACTGGATGGCCGAGCATCACGGCATGGTGGGCATTGCCAGCGCGGCCACGGCGGTGCTGATCGGGCATGTGGCCGGGGCCACGCGGCGCATTCGCGTGGGCGCCGGCGGCATT
>DATGSU010000033.1:0-11028 GCA_035302305.1 Wenzhouxiangella sp.
TGGTGGCCAGGGACGGAATCGAACCGCCGACACGAGGATTTTCAATCCTCTGCTCTACCGACTGAGCTACCTGGCCGCTGAATTCGAAGGGCGCCGAAAACCACATCCGGCAAGCGCGATATTAGACCTTTTTTTGACACATAAGTCAACCTCAATGATAAATTGAACCTGCAAACCCGGTGTTTGCGCTGTCCAAGTCATTGACTGTACTGAAAAGGAGTTCGCCATGAGAACGGTTCTGATAACCCTGCTGGCTGTCGTGATTGCTGGTTGTGCCACTGGTGATCGCCGCCAGAGTGCCGAGGATGAAGCCCTGAACCAGCAGGCGGTTTACCAGCGCCATGCCGGAGCCACGCAAAGCTGGGTGCGCTACACGCGGATTCGCAACTGGTGGCCGGTGGGTCTGAGCTCGGTGGCTTTGCAAACCGGGCCATCGCAGCATTATTTGCTTGAGCTGACCGGTGCCTGCGATCTGAGCCTGGACCGCGCCATTGCTGTTCGCCTGGTGACGCGCAGCACCAATGTTCTCAGTGAAGGCGATGAGCTGGTTGCCGACGGACGGCGCTGCCGGGTGCGCGCCATTCGCCCGCTTGACTACGGGGCGGTTCAGGCCGAGCTGGGTGACGATGCCGGTGAGCGCGGCCGTCGCCAGGGCCAGGTTGAAGTGCACAGCAGGGAGCAGGCGCCTCAGCCTTCCGGCGGCGTATAGCCGGCGACTTCATCGGCCTTGCCTTCAAACAGAAAGGCCCGGGCCTGCTGTTCCAGGTATTTCCTGTGCTCGGGGTCAATCGGGCTGAGGCGGTTTTCGTTGATGAGCATGGTTTGGTGGGCCAGCCATTTCTTCCATGCCTGGTCGGAAATGTTGTCGTAGATTTCCTGCCCCAGAGGGCCGGGCAGCGGCGGGCGCGCAAGCCCCGGCGCTTCACGCTTTAAATACTGACAGTAAACGCTGCGGTTGCTCATGTTTTTCAAAAATGTTGGTGTGTGGCCATGATAGCCGCTGGCCGGCCGTTACTGGTCTTCAAGCAGGGCTCGAATTGGCTGCGGCAAGCCGAGCTCCAACGCCCGGGCCGGTTTCATCCAGCGCTGCGAGGGTGATTCCGCCACCAGGCGGCCTGGCGCAAAGCTGATCTTTTTGACTGTGATCTCAAGCCTCAGGTGGGTCAGCTCATGGTGCATGGTCATGCCGGGTGTGGATGATCCGTCGGCAAGCTCCGGATCGAGGTCGCCGGCTTCGGGAAGCGACCACAGGCCGCCCCAGATGCCCGTCGATGGCCGCTTTTGCATGAGGACTTCGCCGTTTTTGTTGCTGGCCAGGAACAGGGTCAAGGCACGCAGCGGGCGCTTTCTTTTGGGCCGTGGCGCTGGCAGGACGCGGGTCTGGTTGTTGTGCAGGGCAAAGCAGTCGGACGCAACGGGGCAGCTGCGGCACTGCGGCCGGTGCCGCGTGCAGATGCCGGCGCCCAGGTCCATGATGGCCTGGGTGTAACTGGCGGCATTGGTAGCGGGCATGCGTCGCTTTGCCTCGGCCCAGAGTTTGCGTTCGACAGCGCTGCGTCCCGGCCAGCCTGTAATGCCTGCATGACGGGCCAATACACGTTTGACGTTGCCGTCGAGGATGGCAACAGGCGTATCGAAGGCCTGGGCGGCAATGGCGTTGGCGGTTGAGCGGCCGATGCCGGGCAGGGCCACCAGCTCGTCCGGGCTTTGCGGCAGCTGGCCGTTATGCCGGGCGGCGCAGATGCGGGCGGTCTTGTGGAGATTCCTGGCGCGCGCATAGTAGCCAAGGCCCGACCAGGCGCTCATGACCGCATCCTGGTCGGCCCGGGCCAGCGTCTTCAGGTCGGGAAACTGCTTGATGAAGCGCAGAAAGTAGGGGATGACGGTACCTGCCTGCGTTTGCTGCAGCATGATTTCGGCCACCCAGACGCGGTAGGGGGTGCGTTCATGCTGCCAGGGCAGATCGTGGCGGCCGTGGACTTTCCACCAGCGCAACAGGCGGTGGCTGAATGGTTCTGTTTCAGGCAAGGAGTCTTTTTGAATACACGCAGTCACGCCCCGTGCGTCAGGTTTCCAGCGGCAGGATGGCGTGGACGAAGGTGCCGGCATCGAAGGGTCGAAGATCGGCAGCCGATTCGCCTACGCCGATGAAGCGAATGGGTATTTTCATTTCTTCGGCAATGGCAAACAGAACTCCGCCCCGGGCGGTGCCGTCGAGCTTGGTGACGGTGATGCCGCTCAGGCTGATGGCCTGATTGAACTGCTGTGCCTGCGACAAGGCGTTCTGGCCGGTGCCGGCATCGACCACCAGCATGGTTTCATGCGGCGCTTCGGGGTCGATCTTTTTCATGACCCGCACAATCTTTTCGAGCTCGGCCATGAGATTGGACTGGGTGTGAAGCCGGCCGGCGGTGTCGGCAATCAGAACGTCGATATTGCGTGCCCTGGCCGAGTGCAGGGCGTCGTAGATGACGGCCGCCGTATCGGCGCCCGTGCCCTGGGCCACCACCGGCACATCGTTGCGCTCGCCCCACACCTGCAGTTGTTCGACCGCAGCCGCCCTGAACGTGTCGCCGGCGGCAAGCATGACGCGTTTGCCCTCGTCCAGGTAGCGCCGCGCCAGCTTGCCAATGGTGGTCGTTTTGCCCACGCCGTTGACGCCCACCATAAGGATGACGAAGGGCTTTTTGCCGGAATCGACGGCAAGAAACTCCTCGCAGGGCTCAATCAGGTCGTAGAGCTCGGCCTGAACCGCCGGCAGCACTTCGGAGGGCTGCGTGATGATTTTCTGGTCTATGCCCTCGCGCAGGCGGTCGATAATGCGGGTCGTGGCAGCCACGCCCATGTCGGAGACCAGCAGCGTGGTTTCGATTTCCTCAATCAGGTTTTCATCGATGCGCTCGGCCGAACCAATCAGTCCAAACAGGCCGCCAAGGCTGGAGCGGGTTCTTTCCAGGCGCTGCTCCAGTGGATCGGCACCTGATTTTTCTGCCGGTCGAAGTTGGGTGGCTTCTACGCCCTTGCCTGATTTTTTGCGTCTGAATATGGAAAACATGGCCTGAACGGGTGATTGGATCAAACAGATAAGGTTGGCTCGCGCAAGCGGTATGCTATCACCATCATGGCTGGAAAAATTCGGATCATCAGCGGCCGCTGGCGCGGCCGGCGACTGAAGGTGCCTGGTCTGCCTGGTCTGCGTCCCAGCGGCGACCGGGTACGCGAGACGCTGTTCAACTGGTTGCAGTGGGATATCGCCGGCGCGCGCTGCCTGGATCTGTTTGCCGGCACTGGCGCGCTGGGGCTGGAGGCGCTGTCGCGCGGCGCTGCAAAAGTGACCTTTGTGGAACGCAACAGAAAGCTGGTGGCCGCGCTGCGCGAGCTGGCGGCCAGCTGGCCGGGAGGGGAGGGCATGGAGGTTGTTCAGGGCGACGTGGCAGGGTGGCTGGCAAGCCAGGCCGGCCGGAACCACGAGGCATCCTTTGATCTGGTGTTTATCGACCCGCCGTTTTCCAGCGGCCTCGAAGAGCCGGCCCTGGAGCTGCTTCTGCAAAATGTTCCATTGTCTGCAGGTGTCCGAATTTATGTTGAGCAGGCAGCATCTGCCCGCGCTCCGGCCGCATCAGGGCGGCTGGACATGCTGCGCAGCAAAACCGTGGGCGAGGTGCGCATGAACCTGTTCACCCTGGCTGAAAATTCGCCTGATCGGCAGCGCGGTTTGGCGGCGTTATAATGGCCGCTTCGCATTTGGGGAAAGCCGATGAGCCAGCCTGATTACGACCTTGCCGTTTATCCCGGCACTTTCGACCCGGTAACTCACGGGCACACCGACTTGGTTGCCCGCGCCTCGTGCATGTACCGAAAGGTGATTGTCGCCGTGGCTGAAAGCCCGCACAAGCAGCCTGCCTTCTCCCTTGAGGAACGCATTGCGCTGGCGCGGACGGTGCTTGAAAAGGAAGGCCTGGACAATGTGGAGGTGATCGGTTTCGACAGCCTGCTGGTTCATTTTGTTCGGGAACACAACGCCGGAGTCATTCTGCGCGGTCTGCGCGCGGTGTCCGATTTTGAATATGAGTTTCAGCTGGCGTCCATGAACCGCCACCTGATCGAGGAAGTGGAGACGGTGTTCCTTACTCCGGCTGAAAAGTACAGCTTCATCTCCTCGTCGCTGGTCAAGGAAATCGCCCGCCTGAGCGGCGATGTCAGCCGCTTTGTTCACCCGCGCGTGTCCGAAGCGCTCAGGCATCGCTACAGCTGAGCCTGGCGACCGGCGGGCAGGGTCGTTGGCCGGCACAAGATTTTCAGGAGTAGCCTCATGAAACGCCTTTTGTTTGCTCTGCTGGGGTTTTCACTTTTTGCGCTGTGCGCAAGCGCCTTTGCAACCGACAGGGCGGCCATTGCGAGCGCGCACCGACTGGCCACGGATGCGGGCGCGCAGATCATTGCCGAAGGCGGAAATGTTTTTGACGCGGCGGTGACCGTATCGGCGGTGCTGTCGGTGGTCGAGCCCGAATCATCGGGTTTGGGCGGCGGTGGCTTCTGGCTTTTGCACAACGCCGCTGACAATCGTTCGGTGATGGTGGACGGGCGTGAAACGGCGCCCGCTCAGGCTCGTCGGGACATGTATCTGGACGATAGTGGCGAGGTGGTGCGCGACCGGGCCGTCAACGGGGCGCTGGCCGGCGGAATTCCCGGCCTTGTCGCAAGCTGGGTGCATATTGTTGAAAATTATGGTTCCCTGCCGCTGAAAAAGCTGCTGGCGCCGGCCATCCGGCTGGCCGAAGAGGGTTTCCCCGCAGACAAAAAATATCACCAGCTGCTTCAGTCGAGAGCCGATGTCATGAGGCGCTGGCCTGAAACTGCGGCCATTTTCCTGCCTGATGACCAGGTGCCGGAGGTGGGCCAGACGGTGCGCAATCCCGACCTGGGTAAAACCCTGCGCGCGGTGGCCGAAGATGGCGCGGCCGGCTTTTACAGTGGCGAGGTGGCAAAAAAGCTGGTTGACGGGGTTCGAGCGGCCGGGGGTATCTGGACGCTCGATGACCTGGCCGATTACCGGGTGGTCGAGCGCGAGCCGGTCAGGCTGCATTACCGGGGCCATGAGCTGGTGACTGCACCGCCCCCCTCGTCCGGTGGCATTGCCATAGGCCAGATTCTGCAGATGGTCAGCGCGTTTGATCTGGCAGCCATGAATGCCACGGACAGGGTGCATTTACTGGCAGAGGCCATGCGGCGCGCCTACCGCGACCGGTCGCTTTATATGGGCGATCCCGATTTTGTCGAAATTCCTTCCGGCCGGCTGCTGAGCGAGGACTATGCGGCTGGACTGAGAACAACGCTGAGAATGGATAGGGCCATGCCTTCGTCAATGCTGGCGGCGGATGCCGGGCAAGTGATGGAAGAGAGCAGCGACACCACGCACTTTTCGCTGATTGATGCCAGCGGCAATATGGTGGCCACCACCCAGACGGTCAATCTGCCGTTTGGATCGGCCTTTGTGCCGCCGGGCACCGGAGTGCTGGTCAACAATGAAATGGACGATTTTTCCGCCAAGCCGGGTGAGCCCAACGCCTATGGTCTGATTGGCTTTGCCGCCAACGCCATTGAGCCGGGCAAACGCATGCTGTCGTCCATGAGCCCCACTTTTGTGATGGGCGATGAGCGCACGGCCGTAATTGGCACGCCGGGCGGTTCACGAATCATCACCATGGTGCTTCTGGGCGTGCTTGATTTCATTGACGGCAACGGGCCGCAAAGCTGGGTATCGCTGCCGAGATTTCACCATCAGTATCTGCCCGACGAAATTTCTGCCGAGCCCGAGGCGCTGAGCGATGATGTGATCGGGCAGCTGGAAGATCGGGGCCACAAGGTCAGTGTGCGCAGCAGCACCTGGGGCAACATGCACGGCGTAATGCTGGACCGCGTCAGCGGGCAGCTTGAAGCGGCCAGCGACCCGCGCTGGGAATCGGGCGCGGCCGTGGTGATTTCTGAAGAAGAGCGAACCGGCTCGGATTAATCATCCTGCTCCGGCAGCAACAGTCCGCTTTCTTCAAGCAGAAAGTCCAGTTTGGGGGTGCGTCCGCGAAATTTCCGCCATGAAACCTCGGGGCTGCGGGCATTGCCGCGCGAAAAAATTTCAGCCCGCAGTGATTCGGCCAGCTGGCTGTCAAAGGCGCCAAGCTCCCTGAATGCAGCAAATGCATCGGCGGCCAGCAGCCGTGACCACAGCGTGTTGAAATCGGCTCCGCTGCGCCGGTTGGCAAATATGTCGACCAGGCCGTTGCCATGATGCCGGGGCGAAAGCATGCGCGGCAGTTCCAGCTCGCTGCGCACCTGCCGTTCTGCAGTTTCGATATTGGGCACCCGACCTGCGGGTGCGCCATGCATTTTCAGATCCAGCTTGATGGCGGCGATGAATTCAAGCATCTCCAAACCGGCGCTCAGATGCCGGCGCTGGTGCAGAATTTCCATGGCCTGACTGCTGATGAAATCGCCCGACTCGTGGCCGCGCGCATACAGCGAAAGAAGCTCCGGGGCCAAGGCCCAGTGTTCCAGCAGCATGGCTGGAAACTCAACAAAATCGGGCGGCACGTTGGTTCCGGCCAGCGCCGGATGGTGAACATCGGACAGCAGGCTGTGCATGGCGTGGCCAAATTCATGGAACAGGGTTTCGACCTGATCGGCCGACAGTCCGCTGGGCTGCCCCGCCGCTGGCGGCGGCATGTTGGCCACAATGGCAACAACCGGTGTTTGCCGCTTTCCGCCGGCATAGTGCTGAACCCGGTAGTGGGAAGTCCAGGCGCCGCCCAGCTTGCCGGGGCGATGGGTGGTATCGAAATAAATGATGCCCAGAGTGGTGCCGTCGCGATCGATGACTTCATAGGGCGTGGCGTCTATATGCCATGAGGGCAGCTCCGGGCGCTGGCGGAAAGTGAGCCCCCACAGCCGGTCGGCAAGAATGAGCATGCCGTCAAGAACCTGCTCCGGCATGAACCACTGGCGCAGCTCGCCGGGTCCGGTGTCCAGTTCATCTTCGCTCAGGCGCTGGCGGTAGTACCACCAGTCCCACTCGCGCAGCTCATCATCAACGCCATCTTCTGCCGCCAGGCGTCTGATTTTCTCAAGCTCACCGGCAGCCCTGGCTTGTGATGCCGCCGTCAGCTTTTCAAGCAGCTCGTCAAGCTGGCTGCGGGTGATGGACGCATCGTCGAGCATGTAGTCCAGGTGGCTGTCAAAGCCCAGCAGGGCGGCCCTTTGGGCGCGCAGGTCTGCCATTTCCTCAACCAGCTTGTCCGGGTCCCGGCGGGTGCGGTCAAGCTGCTCATAGCGGTACTTCCACAGCTGGTAGAGCTCGCGCCTGTGCTCACGGCCGGTTGCGTAGCGCATGAACGGATAAAAACTGTGGGCATGGAGCGTGAATGACCAGCCGCCGTTGTGCCCAAGATCCAGCGCCGTGCGCTCGGCCAGGGTCAGCAGGCTGTCGGGCATGCCCTCCAGCTCTGGGCGTTTGTCGATGTGGAGCTCGGCCGGATGGCGGGCCTCGCGGCGCAGGGATGCCCAGGCCTGATCGAGCTCCGCCAGCTGCCGGTCGAGATCGGCCAGGGTTTTGCGGCTGTCGTCATCCAGATGTGCGCCGGCGCGCCGAAAGTGTTTCCAGGTCTGATCAACCAGCCGCAGCTGCTCTTCGGTGAACGGTCGGTCGGGGATGGCGTGGCGAATTTCCTCGATGCGCTCAAACAGGGCGCTTGAACCAAACAGGTGGTTTCTGTGCCGGGCCAGCAGCTCGTTGAGCTCAGGCTCTATGCGTGCCAGCTCGTCATCGTCGCTGACGGCAGCCAGGCCGTACCACAGGCGCGCAATGCGCAGCACCGGCTGCTCGGCCCGCTCCAGGGCCAGCACGGTGTTTTCAAAGCTGGCCGGTGCTGACTGAGCCGCTATTTCACTTATGGTTTGCTCTGCCTTTTCAATGGCCTGCTCAAGCGCGGCAGGCAGGTGATCGGGCTGCACCTGGTGGAAGGGTGGCACATGGTAGGGCGAGCTCCACTCGGAATCCAGCGGATTGGATCGCTGCACGGGTGCTGTTCTGGCCGGCCGGTCCTGCCGGGCTTGCTGTGCGGAAGAGTCGCTGCCGGAATCGCAGGCCGTCAGAGACAGGGTCGACAGTAAAAAAGCCGCAAGCAGCAGGGCGGGTTTTTTCCAAAAAAGTTGATTTGACTGCATAACGGTCAATTGTATTACAGGCATTTGTGCGAGTGGTTCGCGCAGCCTGCTATGCTGGCTGTCAGGCTCGTCCTCAGAGGATGGAAGAATGACAATCAGAAAACTGCTGGTATTCGGCGCCACCGGTACCCAGGGCCACCCGGTTGTTGAAGAAGCGCTTGCCGCCGGCCTGGAAGTTCGTGCCGTCACCCGTAATGTGGCCGCTGCGCGGGCCCGGCTGACGCCCAGCGCCGAGTTTGTCAGAGCCGATCTTCTCGACGCCGATTCGGTGGTTGATGCGATGACGGGCTGCCAGGCGGTGTTTTTCCACCTCAATCACATGCCCGATACCGACGAGGCACAGCAAACGGTTGACAATGTGCTGGCCGCTGCGCGTGCCCACGAGCTTGAAAGGATGGTTTTTACCACCAGCGGATATTGCGGCAGCGTCATGCCTTCATGTGCTTTTGTCGATGCCGCCCGTCGGCTGACCGCGCAGGTGCTGTCCTCCGGGGTGCCCGCTGTGGTACTGCAGCCAACGCTGTATCTGGCCAACCTGGTCTGGAGCCATATCATCACCGAAATCCGTGATTTCGGACGCCTGCGCTATCCGCCGCTGCCGGCCGAACGCCGCTTCAGCTGGACGTCAACCGAGGATCAGGGCCGAATTGCCGTGGCTTGCCTGCAGGCGGATGCGGCGGGCGAGGCCATTGATATTGCCAGCCCGGAAGCGGTGACCGGGCCCGAGCTGTGCCGATACCTGGCCCGGGTTTACGGCCGCGAGGTGCATTTTGCGCCGCAGTCGGTCGAGGCCTTTGCCAATGACCTGAGCTATCAGACGGGCAGCGCGCATTCAGCGCGCGTCATTTCCGAGCTTTACGCCGCCTATGCCCGGATGGATGACGGGCCCCGTGTTGATACCGACGCACTTCAGCAGCGTTTGGGCATTGAGCTGATGCCGGTCAGCCGCTGGGTGGAGGACCGGCTGGGCTATTTGCTGTCTCTGTATGGTTAAAGTGTTTGCTGCCGGGCTCTTTTACGCAATCCCGTCAGTCGTCGTCATAATCATCCAGCTCGTCCAGAAACGCATCGTAGTCGGGCAGTTCTTCCTCGCCCTGCGAGGTCAGATGGGCGCGGCGCTGCAGCCAGGCATCGCGCATGAAGATATACGGATCGTAGGCCGACTGAATATCGGCATCCAGCGGCAGCAGGGCATGACGCGCCTGTATGCCGTCCAGCAGTATCCACCCGTAGCTGGTTTCTTCCAGCACCCAGCGCCAGGCAAAGCTGAACCCGGCATCGCCACCGCGACCTATGCCGTCCCGAATGGATGAGGGTCCCAGCACCGGCAGAACAAGATAGCGGCTGTCTTTCCAGCCCCATTTGGCCAGCGTCTGGCCAAAATCGGCGCGGTGTTCCGGTACGCCGCCGGGGGTGGCAACATCAAAAAGCCCGCCGATGCCAAAAACGGTGTTGGCCGTAAAGCGCATCAGCTTGGTGCCGGCTTCCTTCGGGCGGCCCTGAAGGATCAGGTTGATGAAGTCTATGGGCGAGCGGATGTTTCTGAAAAAATTGCGGATGCCCTTTTGGGCCGGTTCGGGCGTGATCCTGTCGTAGCCAATGGCAACAGGGCGCACCACTGCCTGGTCAACCGCCATGTTGAATTTGAACATGTTACGGTTGTAAGGCTCCCAGGGGTCTTGCGGATGGCGCTCGTCGGGCGGCGGGGCGGTGGTTGCGCAGCCTGCGGCCAGCACAACAGCGGCCACAGCCGTCAACAGGCGTCTTTTGATCATTGTTCCCGGCCCGTATTGCTGTGGTGGCTGTCCGGCTGCCAGCCCAGAAGCTGCTCTATGCCGGTCAGACGGGCAATGACACGCAGCCCCTGCGGCGGGTTTTCAAAGCGGATTTCCCGACCGGCCCGGCGCGCCAGTGCCTGCCATTCCAGCAGCAGGGCCAGGGCGCTGGAGTCGCCCGACTCCACGTTGTCCAGGCTGACCGCCAACGGAAAGCGGCCGCTGTCGAAGCGCGCGCGATGGCGCTGTTCGACATCCGTCACTTCTGCGGAGGTCAGCCGGCCTTCCAGGCTGATGATGTCGTCGTGATCAGTCATCGATTTCAACTTCAAGATCGCCGCTTTCCAGGCGCTTGAGCATGTCGTCAAAGCTGGTCTTGCGGATTTCCTGGTCAATCTGCGAGCGGAATGTGGCCACGTATGAAATGCCCTCGATGATGACGTCAAAAATCTTCCAGCCGTCATCGGTATTTCTCAGCACGTAATCGACCGGCGCACGCTCGCCGCTGTCAAGGTCAACCCGGGTGCGCACGCGGGTCTGGCGGTCGGTGTTGTTGCCGGCCAGCGGCAGTATTTCGATGCGGTCCTTGAGGTTGTAGTCGAGCAGGGCACTGGCATAGCGGTCGAGCAACTGGCCGATAAGGGCGTTGGCAAATGCGGCAATTTCCTCATTGTCCTTGCCGCGTCCGTGCCTTCCCAGCACCAGCCGGGCCGAATATATTTCGTCTATGGCCGGCAAAAGAACGTCTTTTACGTCGGCCTGCAGGGATGAAAGATCGCTTTTGTAGGCGTCCCGGTTGCCCTCGATCATGCCGGTCAGTCTGCCGGTGGTCGATTCTATGATTTCAACGGCTCCTTCCGGGTCGGCCATGGTCGGCGCGGAAACGGCCATGATTGCCAGAAACAGGAGGCTGGAAAGTAAGGATCTTGCTGTTGCCGTATGCATCAGTTGTCTCCGGAATCGTCGCTGTTGAACATGTAGCGGCCAATGAGCTGTTCGAGCACCATGGCCGAGCTGGTGATGAGAATGCTGTCGC